>JAYWAQ010000366.1:0-1760 GCA_043782305.1 Burkholderiales bacterium | reverse complement strand
TACGGCGCCAAGTTCGTCAACGTGCAGCCGCACTCCGGCGCACAGGCCAACGCCGCGGTGTACTTCGTGCTGATGCAGCCGGGCGAGCCGTTCTTGGGCTTGTCGCTCGCTGAAGGCGGCCACCTCACGCACGGCATGGCGCTCAACATGAGCGGCAAATGGTTCAAGGCGCACGCTTACGGTTTAACGAAAGAAGAGACCATCGATTACGACCAAATGCGTAGCATGGCGCACGAGGTCAAACCGAAAATGATCGTCGGTGGCGGCAGCGCGTATTCGCTCAAATGGGACTGGGCGAAGATGCGCGAAATCGCAGACGAGGTCGGTGCAAAATTGTGGGTCGACATGGCCCATTACAGCGGACTCATAGCCGCTGGCGTCTACCCGAACCCGATCCCGCACGCGCACGTCACCACCAGCACCACGCACAAAACGCTACGCGGCCCACGCGGCGGCATCATCCTCACCAACGACGAAGACCTCGCCAAAAAACTCAACAGCGCCATCTTCCCCGGCACCCAGGGCGGCCCGCTGATGCACGTGGTTGCGGCCAAGGCTGTGGCCTTCGGCGAAGCCTTGAAGCCCGAGTTCAAAACCTATCAGCAGCAGGTGCTTAAAAACGCCGACGTGCTTGCCAAAACGCTAGTAGAACGCGGCCTGCGCATCGTGAGTGGCGGCACCGAGAGCCACCTAATGCTGGTCGACTTGCGCTCCAAAAAAATCACCGGCAAAGACGCAGAAAACGTACTGCACCAAGCGCACATGACCTGCAACAAAAACGCCATCCCCAACGACCCGGAAAAACCGATGGTCACCAGCGGGATTCGTTTGGGCTCACCAGCGTTTACTACGCGGGGGTTCAAGGAGGCTGAGGCGAAGATGGTCGGCAACTTCATTGCCGATGTGCTGGATGCGCCAGGTGATGAGGCGGTGATTGCTCGGGTGCGTGGGGAAGTTGCGGCGCTTTGTGGGCGGTTTCCGGTTTATCGGTAGGACCTTGACGCGACACAGCAATTTTTTGGAGACGCTGCATGAACACAATTTCTCGAACTTTGCTTTTGCTGTGGTTCGCACTTCTTGTCGGAAGTCTCGCAAACCCCGTTGCAGCAGCATCCAGCAAAACTTGCGTGAAGGGGAAAAATATGTCGCATTGCAGTCAAACCGTCACTAAAAAGAACGGATCGAAGAAGACGACAAAGACTACCTGCGTCAAGACAAAGAATTTTTCGCGATGTACGAAGACGTAGCCAGCGTAGCCTCGATGCAGCTACAGCGGAATCGAGGGCGCGCTTCCCAACGCGAGTTCGATTGAACCGCCGGATTGTGCGGGCTTTGGCGCACACCCTACGACTGCCGTTGGAAATTCGTCTTTCTGTTGCGCGCCTGCGGTAACCCGTTGGGGCGTGTCCACTTGCTCCGCTTGTCGCACTTAAATCTTGCCTCGATCCCGCTGTAGCTTCATCGAGGCTACGTTTTGGGGGCGAATCCAACGCGTATAACGTGCGCACTAAAGGTGACAAAAGGCACACATTGCAATAAAATCAGCACATGAAGCCGTTCCGCTGGAATCACGGAAAAAACGAGGCGCTGAAAATCGGGCGCAGCATTTCTTTTGAAGAGATTGTGCTGGCAATAGAGGCGGATGGTTTGCTTGATGAATTGCGTCATCCCAACCCGGACAAGTATCCGAATCAGTCTGTGTTTGTGGTGACGCTTGATGCGTACGTTTACCTGGTGCCTTATGTCGAAGCACGGTAGGG
>JAYWAQ010000365.1:0-5001 GCA_043782305.1 Burkholderiales bacterium | reverse complement strand
CGCTCAAATACCCATAAATTCATGCGCTTTAGTGGCATATTGTGGGACACCAATGAACGACAAAGCCCCGTGGGACGGGGCTTTCAGCTTGATTGGTGGGAAGCCTTGGGACGGCTTGAATTGAACTATTGGAGGCGGGTAGCGGAATCGAACCGCTCTAGACGGATTTGCAATCCGCTGCATAACCTCTTTGCTAACCCGCCGTGTTTGCGGCGGCAGAGGAACTGCGCCACAAATAAAAACGGAACCGTTGTTGGTTCCGTGTCGTACTCTTTGTTTGCACTTGAAACTTGGAGCGGCAGAAGAGTCTCGAACTCTCGACCTCAACCTTGGCAAGGTTGCGCTCTACCAACTGAGCTACTGCCGCGACAAATAAAATTATAGCTGATTCGCAAATTGATGCAAATCGACTGGCCGGATCAAAGAACTTTAGCGATGGCCTCAGCAACGTAGTTGACGTTTTTTGTATTGAGCGAGGCCACGCAAATGCGACCAGAATCAACCGCGTAGATGCCGAACTCGTTACGAAGACGATGCACCTGATCTTTGGTGAGGCCTGAGTACGAAAACATGCCGCGTTGCGTGAGGATATTTTCGAAATTTGCCGCAGGCACGAGTCGCTTTAAAGCGCCGTGCAGCGCCACACGCATCGCTTTGATGCGATCACGCATTTCGCCCAACTCTTTTTCCCACAGCACGCGCGCCTCAGGGTCGGTGAGTGCGGCTGCGACGACCGCGCCGCCGTGTGTCGGCGGGTTGGAATAGTTGGTGCGTATGACGCGCTTTAGTTGCGAGAGCACGCGTTGGGCTTCGTCTTTATCAGCGGCGACAACGGACAGTGCGCCGATGCGCTCCCCGTACAAGGAGAACGACTTTGAGAACGAACTTGATACGAAGATCGGTCCCGGCGTTTGCGAGAACAGCTTGACCACCGCGCCGTCTTCCGTCACGCCATCACCGAAGCCCTGATACGCCATATCAAGGAACGGAACGAGTCCACCCGCACGCACGGCAGCAGCAATCTCTTGCCACTGCGCGTACGTTGGATCCACGCCCGTCGGGTTGTGACAGCATGCATGCAGTACGACAATACTTCCCACTGGCATCGCTTTAACGGCAGCGAGGAAGCCTGCGAAATTCAGGCTGCGCGTTCCCGCGTCGTAATAGTCGTAGTCGCGCACATCAAAGCCTGCGCTTTCAAATAACGCGCGGTGGTTTTCCCAGCTTGGATTTGAGATGTAGACGGCTGCGTCGGGCGACACACGCTTTAGAAAATCCGCGCCGACTTTCAGTGCGCCAGTTCCGCCGACGGCTTGCACCGTGACCGCACGGCTATTTTTCACGATGTCGGAATCAGCGCCAAACACCAATGCTTGCGTCGCTTTGTCGTACGCCGCGATACCGTCGATTGGCAAGTAGCCACGCGGCGCAGACTTCTCCGCCATCGCGACTTCCGCTCGTTTGACACATTCGAGCACCGGAATCTTGCCGTTTTCATCGGTGTAGACGCCGACGCCCAGATTGACCTTTGCCGGATTGGTATCAGCGTTAAACGACTCGTTGACCCCGAGAATCGGGTCGCGAGGGGCCATTTCGACGGCGGAAAAAAGTGATGCGGCGGTGTTTGACATGAGTTGAAAAAGTAGACGAAATTTTGGAATCGATTTTCAAAGTTATTTTATCGCGTGCGCGCCGAACATCACGATTTGCGGGAAGGCAACAGACGAATGCAATCGCGCTAAGATGCGCTCATGATTCGATTGGTCTACGTTAGCACCTGTGCGGAAAGTGTTCAGTTTGAAGACGTTCAGGAGATTTTGCACGCCGCGGAAACATGGAATGCCGCTCGAGAAATAAGCGGAATGTTGTGCTGGTCAGGCGAATTTTTTCTGCAATGCTTGGAGGGCGAGCGCGGTCTGGTTACTCAATGTTTCGCGCACATCGCGGGGGATCGCCGCCATCATTCGGTCGAGCTGATCGTGAGTTCGCCGACGACGGTGCGCTGGTTTTCAACGTGGGGCATGGGTTTCACGCGAATAATGTCATCGAACCGTGTAGATCTGCCGAACTTTGCGGGAGGGAGTTTCAATCCGTATTTGTTGGAGGCTACGGATTTGCAGGACACATTTGCGCGCCTGGCAAGTCAGGCTCAGCGATTGAGCCTTGACCCCGAGCGAGCGGAGGGGTAATCCCTAGTCGCTCTGAAGACGCGCTCAATAGAATTCGAAGCAGCGGTTTGTTTTTCATTCTTACCGATAGTTAATACATAAGGAGGTTACTTTGAAGGTTTCATTTAAGGCTTCGGCGATTGCCGTTGCGGTCTCGTTAATGGCGGTCGGTGCGGCTAGTGCGCAAACCGTGAGGGTCGCCTTTATTGAAGGCATGTCCGGACCGTTTGGCGGCGTCGGTCAAAATCAGTTGAACCATTTCCAGTACGCAGCCGAGCAATTCAGCGGCAAAAATGCGAACTCGGGCGTGACGGTGCAGATCGTTCCAATGGACTCGAAAGGTAGCCCGCAAGAAGCGTTGGCGCTGTTCAAAAAAGCCACCGATGACGGCATCCGCTTTATCTCTCAGGGCAACGGTTCCTCCGTGGCTGGCGTGCTCATCGACGCGGTCAACAAATTCAACGAACGGAACCCCGGCAAAGAGGTCGTGTTCCTGAACTACGCGGCGATCGATCCGGACTTCACCAATAGCAAATGCTCGCCCTGGCACTTCCGCTTTGATGCGGGTGTTGACATGAAGCTTGAAGCCCTGACCAATTACATGAAAGACAACAAGGCGATCAAGAACGTTTATGTGATCGGCCAGAATTACTCCTTTGGTCAGCAAGTATCGAAGTTCACAGCATCGATGCTGGCTACCAAGCGCCCCGACATCAAGATCGTTGGCAATGAGCTGCATCCCCTTGGTCAGGTGAAAGACTTCGCGCCGTACGTCGCGAAGATGATGGCTGCTGGGGCCGATACAGTGGTTACAGGGAACTGGGGACCTGACCTGGCGTTGTTGATTAAAGCCGCCAAAGATGCCGGGTTCAAGGGCAATTTCTACACTTTCTATGCGGGCGTTATCGGGGCTCCGTCAGCCATTGGTGAGGCGGGAACAGATCGCGTTTTCCTGGTGGGTTATTGGCATCCAAACGTTGAGAAAAACGCGCTGGAGTCGATCTACACAGGCTTCAAGTACAAGTTCAAAGAAGAGTTCTACACAGTCGCTGCTGTTAACGCAGTCAAGTTTCTCGTTGCCGCTGTCGAGAAGAGTAAGAGTACTGACGGATTGCCAGTAGCTCGTGCACTCGCGGGCATGAAGGGCAAAGGTGGCTCGGGCGAAGAGATCGAGATGCGTGCCACCGATGGTGCATTGCAGCAAGCGCTCTATATTGCGCAATGGACACGAGCAGGCGTTCCCGGTGTCAAATACGCTCAGGAAGGTACTGGCCATGGATTCAAGACGGTGCGCTATCTTGAGCCAAAGATGGCTTCGATGCCTACGACTTGTCAGATGACGCGCCCCTAGCGGCACGGCTTAGGCACGTTCGTCTCGCGCGGCAACGGCACATAGGTTACGGGGATTTTGCAGATCGCCGTACTCACATGTTTCAGCGTGCACGGCACGCAGTGCGAGCAATGTTCCAAGAGCGGGCGAGAGCCCGCTTTTGATTTTCCAGTTACATGGCCGTTCCGGCGGCAGTATTTGTAAACTCGCGACAGACGCACAGTAGCGGCCAGGAGCCCGATGGAATTCTTCACAATATCCTTACTCAACGGCGTGAGTTACGGGCTGTTGCTGTTCATGCTGTCTGCAGGCTTGACGCTCATCTTCTCGATGATGGGCGTGCTGAATTTCGCGCATGCCAGCTTCTACATGCTCGGCGCCTATTTTGCGTATCAAATGTCGGAATGGACCAATTTTTGGGTGGCGTTCGTCATCGCACCGGTATTAGTCGCATTGATCGGCGGGGCGTTCGAGCAAACTGTATTGAGGAAGACTCACAAATTTGGCCACGTCGCCGAGCTGTTAGTCACCTTCGGTTTGTCCTTTGTGATCCTTGAGCTTGTGCAGCTGATCTGGGGGCGAACTCCGGTTGAATACAAAGTGCCCGCAGCGCTTGACGGATCGCTATTCAAGCTCTTCAATTCCACGTTTCCAACGTACCGCGCGTTCATGATGGTCGTAGCCATTGGAATGCTGGCGAGCCTCTTTCTCGTGCTCAAGAAAACGCGTATCGGGCTGGTGATTCAGGCTGCGTTGACGCACCCCGACACCACGGAGGCGTTGGGCCATAACGTTCCGCGCGTGTTTGCACTGGTCTTCGCTGGTGGATGCGGCCTCGCGGCGCTTGCGGGTGTAATCGGTGGCAACGCGTTCATTACCGAGCCTGGAATGGCGCAAGCGGTCGGTGCGATCATCTTTGTCGTGGTGGTGGTTGGCGGTATGGGTTCGCTCGGCGGCGCGCTGATTGCGTCGCTCCTGATTGGCGTGATGCAGACGTTCGCGGTGGGCCTTGACTGGTCGTTTATTGGTGGGTTGCAAACTCTGGGCGTTGATGTGACGCCAGAGACTTTCGGATATCCGGTATGGAAATTGAAGTTGTCTCAAGTCGCCCCGATCCTGCCCTATTTACTATTGGTGGTGATGTTGGTGGTCAGACCCAAAGGCATCATGGGGACACGCGATGAGTAGCGCCAGTTTGAAACCCCTGCATTTCAAACCGCTGAACGGCGTACGCATCGTCGTTTGGAGTGCGTTCGCGCTGGTTCTGCTCGTGTTGCCGATCGTCGCTCAATCCAATTTTGCCCTCACGCTGCTGTGCCTGACGGGCATCGCGGCCATTGCCTGCATGAGCTACAACATGCTGCTGGGGCAGGCGGGCATGCTCTCCTTCGGCCATGCGGTCTACACGGGTCTTGGCAGCTTTGTCGCGATTCACACAATGAACAAAATCGGCGGCGGCTGGCCGCTTCCGATGTGGTTGATCCCGCTGGTTGCTGGGTTCGC
>JAYWAQ010000364.1:0-1763 GCA_043782305.1 Burkholderiales bacterium | reverse complement strand
CAACCCTCTCCCCCAGGGAGAGGGGGCCACACCGGGAGCCACGCATGAGACACATCCTCTCCATCCTGATCGAAAACGAAGCCGGTGCGCTCGCACGCGTGGTCGGCCTGTTCGCCGCGCGTGCTTACAACATTGATTCGCTTTCGGTCGCCACGACCGAAGACACCACGATGAGCCGCATGACGATCGTCACGCACGGCTCCGACGACATCATCGAGCAGATCACCAAGCAGTTGAACAAGCTGATTGAAGTCGTGAAGGTTGTTGACCTTACCGACGGCAATCACATTGAGCGTGAGCTGATGCTGGTGAAAGTGCGTGCGGCTGGCAAAGACCGTGACGAGATGAAACGTCTTGCGGATATTTTCCGTGGCCGCATTCTCGATGTAACCGACAAGAGCTACACCATCGAGTTGACGGGTGACAGCGATAAGCTTGACGCCTTTATCGCGGCCATCGAGCCGGGAACGATTCTGGAAACAGTGCGCACCGGTGCCTCAGGCATCGGGCGCGGCGAACGGATTTTGAAGATTTAACGGACTATAAAGGGAGACACATATGAAGGTTTATTACGACAAAGATTGCGATCTTTCGCTGATCAAAGGCAAAAAAGTCACCATCGTGGGTTACGGCTCACAGGGTCATGCGCATGCGCAGAATCTGAACGACAGTGGCGTCAAGGTCACCGTTGGCGCGCGTAAAGGCGGCCCGAGCTGGGACAAGGCGAAGAAGGCGGGCCTCAAGGTTGCCGAAGTCGCTGAAGCCGTCAAAACCGCCGATGTGGTCATGATGTTGCTGCCGGACGAGCAGATCGGTGCGGTTTACGCCAATGACATCGAGCCGAACATCAAGAAGGGCGCATCGCTTGCCTTCGCGCACGGCTTTAACGTGCATTACGGCTGCGTGGTCCCACGCGCCGACCTCGACGTCTGGATGGTGGCGCCGAAGGCACCGGGCCACACTGTTCGCAACACCTACACACAAGGTGGTGGCGTGCCTCACCTCGTCGCGGTGCATCAGGATTCGTCGAAAAAGGCGCGCGCGCTGGCGTTGTCTTACGCGTCGGCGAACGGTGGCGGCAAGGCTGGCATCATCGAAACCAATTTCCGTGAAGAAACCGAGACCGACCTGTTCGGCGAACAGGCGGTGCTTTGCGGCGGTACGGTTGAGCTGATCAAAGCGGGTTACGAGACGCTGGTTGAAGCGGGCTACGCCCCAGAGATGGCCTACTTCGAGTGCCTCCATGAGTTAAAGCTCATCGTCGATCTAATCTATGAAGGCGGCATCGCCAACATGAATTACTCGATCTCCAACAACGCAGAATACGGTGAATATGTCACCGGCCCGAAGATCGTCACCGAAGACACGAAGAACGCAATGCGTCAGTGCCTGACAGACATTCAAACGGGCGAATACGCGAAGAGCTTCATCCTTGAAAACAAGGCCGGCGCGCCGACCCTCTTGTCACGCCGTCGCTTGACGAGCGAGCATTCAATCGAGCAGGTGGGTGCAAAACTGCGCGCGATGATGCCGTGGATTGCCAAGAATAAGTTGGTCGATCAGACTAAAAACTAGGTCGTTTCGTTGCGAAAAAAAGCAGCCTTCGGGCTGCTTTTTTTTGTTGTAAGAGCGGCGTCGGTTGCGATTTGGCGCTGTACCGCAAAGTGGGTTCGCGGCCAAGGCCGCTCCTACTGAGCAGCTACGCTTGACTACCAAAACCGCGCGGGATTACAGATAAAAAACGGCACCCAGAGGTGCCGTTT
>JAYWAQ010000363.1:0-1763 GCA_043782305.1 Burkholderiales bacterium | reverse complement strand
AGCTATCTAGCGCCGAAATGCCGCAAGCCGGTGACGAGATTGTGTTGAACGACGGACGATCAGCAGAGGTTTGCAACGTTGCCAGAACAAGCGAACGTGACGCATGGGCGCTCGTTGTCGCGGCCCCTTCAATGTAATTTTTTGTCGGTTGGAAGGGCGGCGCTTCAGGCGCTATAACTTTGACCAACAGGACAAACTGACGTAAATTAATTCCCGCGGAAGCGCAACCCGTTCGATAGAGTGCTTTCCACCACGACAAGGCGGTCCGCGAGGATCCTGCGACTCAGATAGTGTATTTCTGGCATCGCCCTAAAATTATGCCAAACGCATAAATAGTTGCATTAATTCAACAAGTTACGGTATCAGAACTAGGCTTTCCGAGCGGGTTGGTTGCATTGCAACATGGCCGTGGTAGTCTGGCTTCGGTTGAACATCCTTTGAGTCTCGGATTTTGATTTACTATTTTTCCATCGCACTTGTTGCGAGTTTCTTGACAGCTTTGGCGCTGACGCTTACGACTAATTGGCATTCGCGGTTTAGCGCAGATCCGTCTGACTCGGGCCCGCAAAAAATTCATACGGGGTTGGTGCCTCGGGTGGGCGGTGCAGCTGTGTTCGCGGGATTCGCCGTGGCTTTTGTTGTCAGCAGCCGATTCTTGGGCTTAAGCAGTGAGCCTGTAATGTGGTTGCTCGCTGCCTTGACTGTGTCATTTGCCGCCGGTCTTTATGAAGACCTGTCAAAGAACTTCGGTCCTCTGGCGCGACTCCTGGCGACGTTTGTCGGTGCGGCCATCGCTTATCAATGGTGTGGTGCGAGCCTCACACGCTTTGATGTTGCCCCAATTGACGCAGTCCTCGCAGCGTATCCACCGCTTGCATTCGTCTTCACGGTGTTTTGCGTAGGTGCCATTGCGCATGCCTACAACCTGTCCGACGGTTTGAATGGTTTGTTGGCAGGACTGGGCCTGGTGGCTTGCATTGGGATTGCTTTGGTCGCCCGGCAGTACGGCGACACGTATTTGTTGGTTGCTTCGACGACTTTGGGTGGCGCGATTGTCGGCTTTGGCCTACTGAACTATCCGCGCCCTTATCTTTTTTCTGGCGATGGGGGCGCGTATCTGGTCGGCTCTGCAGTGGCAATTCTGTCAATACTGCTTAGTCACCGGCACGTCGAGATCAGCCCGTGGTTACCGTTCTGTCTGGTGCTGTATCCCTTTACCGATACGACCTGCGCCATCATTCGCCGCAAATTAAAACGGGTGCCAATATCGGCCCCCGATGCTGAGCATTTGCACACGCTGCTGGCGAAGCGCTTGACGGCTCGATTTGGGCAGCGCGGTGCCAATTTGGCGAGTCTTCTCATTGTCGGCGCGGGCGGCGCTTTTATGTGGGTGGCAGCGACGTTCCACACGCAAACCGCCGTCTTAGCGGCTCTCGCGTTACTTTATTTCGTGAGCTACGCGCTGGCCTACCGCTTAGCGCTGAGCGCCGCAGGGGTGACGCTGAGGCTACGTTCGCGCGGGGTCGGTGAGTAAGCCTTACCGGCGACCGATTGGGTGATACGTCAGACCCGCGTGACGCGCGGCCTTCGGATCGAACAAATTGCGTCCATCAAACACGATCGGATGAGACAGCATCTCCGCCAGTTGTTTCAGTCCAAACAGCTTGAATTCGTTCCATTCCGTGACGATCACCAGTGCGTCTGAACCGACCAGCGCCGCAGCGGCCTCTGATGCGAATGACAGATTGGGTTTGTCACCAAGC
>JAYWAQ010000362.1:0-5004 GCA_043782305.1 Burkholderiales bacterium | reverse complement strand
TGCAATCAGGCCTGCCTCGATCACGTCTTCGCCCAAAAAATGTCGTCCTGCCTGGTCAACCCCCGCGCTTGTCACGAGACCGAGTTGGTCTACGTGCCAACGCCGAAGCGACGCAAATTTGCCGTCGTCGGCGCGGGTGCGGCGGGCATTGCCGCAGCAAGCGTGCTCGGCGAGCGCGGGCATGAGGTGCATCTGTTTGAATCGGCAGACAAGGTCGGTGGTCAGCTCAACATGGCCGCGAGCATTCCAGGTAAAGAAGAGTTTCACGAGATGCTGAAATACTTCAAGCGCAAGCTCGAAGTCACGGGCGTGAACGTACATCTCAACACGCGCGCAGATGCTGAGCTTTTGGCAGCGGGCAGCTACGAGGAAGTGTTTCTCGCCTCTGGTGTCACGCCGCGTGACCCGAAAATTCCAGGGCAGGATCACGCAAAAGTTTTGTCCTACGTTGACGTGCTTGCGAACAAAAAGACCGTGGGAGAAAAGGTCGCGATCATCGGCGCGGGAGGCATCGGATTTGATGTGGCTGAATTCCTCGTCAAAGGCAATCATTCGCCCACTCTGCATCTTGATGAATGGCTCGCCGAATGGGGTGTGGTTGATCCCGAAAAAACACCGGGTGGCGTCGTCAAACCGACGCCGACACCGTCCGCGCGGCAAATCACTTTGTTGCAGCGCAAGGCGGGCAAACCAGGCGCGGGTCTTGGAAAAACGACCGGCTGGATTCACCGCGCCGAGCTTAAGTCGCGCGGCGTGGAAATGGTTGGCGGCGTGAATTACGAAGAGATCAGCGATCAGGGTTTGCTCATCACGTACGGAGAAAAACGCGAGAACGCGACGTGGCTCGATGTCGACAACATCGTCCTGTGCGCTGGGCAAGTGCCGCTGCGGGAACTGGTTGATCCGCTCGCGGCAAAGGGCGTGAAAGTTACGCTACTGGGCGGCGCGGATGTGGCGTCCGAGCTCGATGCGAAGCGGGCGATCAATCAAGCCAGCCGGGTCGCAGCAGAGGTGGTCTAGCGACGGCACGAGCGGCAAAAGCCGGATGTAGAGCTGCGTTTGAGAGCGGTCGCAGCGAACCCGGCGTCGCCGATACCGGGGCAAGGCAGCGTGGCAAGCCGCTTCAAACGGCGCGCGAGCGCCAGAAACGCAACAAGTCGCGGCCAACGCATTGCGCGGTTGAATTCGCCGCTAGCAGGCGGATTCACAAACGCCTAACATCGTACGTTAAGCCACTGCCTGAGCCGAAAAGCGTTGGTGGTGACGACAGTTCAATAAGGAGGAACCATGATGTCCATACAAACTCTCAAAGTTAGCGCCTTCGCGGCGCTGACAGCAGCCGTACTGACCGCCTGTGGCGGCGGTGGCAGCGACGTTGCCCCAGGGCCCGCCATCGATCTCACTACAGCGCGCGGAACGCTGGTGGCCAACCCGCCCGTCGTTCTGGCGAGCTTCCCGACCGCCGTCGATTTCAAAAATGTGCTGAATTCTTCGGCCAGCGGCAGGGGCCTGCTTCAGGTCGCAGGCGATCCGAAGTGCGGCATCAACTTCCACTATATGGAATACAACACCGTCGGCGCGGTGGGCGAAGCGACCAATGCCACCGGCGGCATCATGGTGCCGCAGGGAACTGATCCGGCTTGCACGGGCCCGCGCCCCGTGCTGCTCTACAGCCACGGCACCACCGTCGAGAAGAGCTACAACATCGCCAGTCCGTCGAACAGCGAAGCGGGACTTGTTGCCGCGATGTACGCCGCGCAGGGCTGGATCGTTGTCACCTCGAACTACGTCGGCTACGACGCCTCGCGTTCGACCTACCACCCGTACCTGGTTGCCGAACAACAGTCAAACGACATGATTGACGCACTGCGCGCGGCGCGCAAGGCGTTCACCGCCGTGGGCGCGAACGATTCCGGCAAGCTCTTCCTGTCGGGCTACTCGCAGGGTGGTCACGTTTCGATGGCAACGCATAAAGCGATGCAAACGAATTACGCCAGCGAATTCAAGGTCACGGCGTCGGGCAACATGTCTGGCCCGTATTCGCTGACCAACACGCTGCGTACGGTCTACGCCGGTGGCGTTAACGCGGGTGCCAGCGTCTTCACGCCGCTGATTCTGACCGCGTGGCAGAAAGCCTATGGCAACCTCTATACGACGCCCTCGGACGTCTATGAGGCCGCCTACGCGACCGGCATCGAAACGTTGTTGCCAGGCCCGCTCACGTTCAACCAGTTGTTCACGACCGGGAAGCTGCCAACCAAGCTCTTTGCAACCGGTGCATTGGTGACGGCCGACCCGTCGCTAAACGCGTTGTTTGCCAGCGGAATCGGGACGCCTAACCTGATCAAGGAAAGCTATCGTCAGGCGGTGCTGACCAATCCGAACAATCCGGCATGGGTAGCTGCCGCCAAAAACGACTTGCTGGGCTTTATTCCCACCCGCCCGATCGCCATGTGTTACGGCGCGCAGGATCCAACCGTATTCGGCAGCAACACTACGGATGCAGCGCGTGCTTTCGCGATTCATGGGGCGCAAACACTGACCTCCACGTTCAACGTTGAAGATCCCATCACTGTTGGCCCGACGTTAGCCGGCGCGTTCGCGGCGGCAAAGGCGTCGGCTGCTGCAGACCCAACGCTGGGCGCTAGCCCTGCGGAGCGCGTGCTGGGCGCCTATCACGGGAGCCTCGTGCCACCTTTCTGCAATATCGCGATTCGGACGTATTTCCAGGGCGTTCTGGCGGCTGGACTTTAGGAAATTATTGGCAACAGCTTTTAGCTGAAACCGTTTATTTAAATGGGCCTGCGGGCCCATTTTTAATTTATCGACTGAGCCAAAAATAATCACCTAGCCCACGTGCATAAAGGCATTCAGCTTAAAGCTGATCTGTTTTCGCCGCCTCGCCCGGCGTGCTCACCACCAGATAAACGCCGAATAACGACACCAACATTCCCGCGACAACATTCCAGCCGAGCGTTTCGCCGAACATCAGCCACGCCAGCACCGCCGTCAAACCGGGCACCAGATACATCGCGCTGGTCAGGCGCGTCACGCTGCCGTGCCGCAACAGAAAAAACATGATCGAAATGCCGATGCCGGAGAGCACGAAAATGCTCCACACCATCGCGATGATCACCGAGCTCGTCCAGCGAATGTTGAACGAATCGAACCACCACGCAAACGGCAGCGTTGCCACGATGGCTGCGGCAAACTGAATCGCCTGCCCGCTGCGCAAATCAAATGTCGGCACAAAGCGCTTTTGATACAGCACACCGATCGTGGTGCCGAGCAATGCCGCGATGCAAATCACAACGGGCACGCCCAACGCGCCGGATTTAGCAGTCGCCGTGAGCTTCGCCGCCAACACCAGCAACACGCCCGCAAAGCCAATGGCCACCCCCAGCACCTGTCTTCGCGTCACGCGCTCGCCGGTCCAGAAGCAGAGGCAAACCGTCAACACCGGCTGCAAATTCACGATCAGCGCCGCGACGCCCGCCGACAGCCCCATCCGGATCGCCACCCACACGCCGCCCAGATACAGCGCCTGAATCAACACGCCCGCAACCGCGATGTGAAATGCATCTCGCCTGCTCGGCCACTTGGCTCGGCCCGCGAACGCCAACACCGCCATCAGCGCACAAACGCCCGCATAACGAAGCACCAGAAAACTAAGCGGCTCCGCATCCGTAGCGGCAAGCTTCGCAACCACATAACCCGACGCCCAGACAACAATGAACGCTGGCACTGCCAAGCGTTCAGCAACAGAAGATTCAGCCATGCCGCCATGCTAGCGGGATGCTTCGGCATACCGCGCAGCGGCGCGAATGGGTTGCCTGATCAGCGCCTGACACTTCCCTCGCGGGGCGAAGCCCGAAACGCTTCCCCAAATCACACTCCGTCATCCGCGCCCACGACGGCATTGGCCAGACCAAGGGCGGGATTAAGGGAGCCTGGCAGCAATCCCAGTCAACGTGGCACCAACATGATTACCCGTCAGGTGTCTGCCACCGGGATCTGTTTCAACACAAGACTGTGCTGAAGCACGAAACCCGGCGATCGCCAATGCACTTGCGTCGCATATTGGGTTAACACCCAGACCAGGGCTCACCCAATGCACCTTTGCAACCGCACCAGCGTCATGGTGCGTCGTCGTGTTTTCTTCCCGTCAACGACCGATCATCCAATGTGTGCTGACGCACTGACACATCGCCTGATTGCGAATAAAGTATCGCCGAGCTATTCGCCACAGTAAATCAGGAAATTAATATGGAATCGCCCACGGCTATATCTAGATCGCCATCCACGTCCGCTTTGGCGCGTGCCGTTGTTGCCGCCGCTTTGTCCCTGTGCTGTCTTGCACTCGCGTCACAGACCCATGCCAAGGGAGAGGTAGTCGCGCGCGCCCCATCCGGGGTCATGTTTATGTCGGGCGGAATCGGGACTGAAGCGGTCGACCTCATGAAGTCCATGGAGAAGGACTTCAATCTGAAACTGGTGTTCGCCGATAAGTCAGGCGAGTTCCTGAGTGACGTAAAGGTCACAATCACCGACTCCGGCGGCAGCGTCCTGCTCGATGCGGTAACGGAAGGTCCGCTGTTGATGGCTAAGCTGCCGATGGGCAACTACCGCATTGACGCCAGTTTCGAAGGACGACCGGAACGCCACAACGTAGCGATAACCGCTAACAAACTTACAAGCGTCGGCTTTCAATGGGCACGCCAGCAGGCAAAGGCGGACTAACGGCCTCCAGCGCAAGGATGGGTCCAAGGCATCCCTTGTTGCGACCGGTTGCGCTGGCGCTACGCCTGCGCAGCAATGTCATCGGCAAGATTGGTAATGATCGCGAGCAAAACGTTTCGCGCCGTTGTGATGTCGGCGGCAGATAATCCGGCGACGCCGATGCGGTTCACCTCTTCTGCCATCGGCACCAGCTTCGCCTTGAGTGCACGCCCTGAGTCAGTGAGAAAAATGTGAACGTTCTTCTTGTTCGTCACCATTTGCTGG
>JAYWAQ010000361.1:0-5006 GCA_043782305.1 Burkholderiales bacterium | reverse complement strand
CGTTTGCATTGTGGGAGCGGTTTTACCGCGATTGCTGCAACAACGAATCATCGCGGTAGAACCGCTCCCACAGTAAAACCGCTCGGCACGAAAATATTGTTTCAGGCCGGATACACAGCCCCCAAAATACGCGTGCCTTTCGCGCCCGTCACGGCAGGCACATTACCCGGTGCGCTGGCAAAACACTGGCGTGCAAGCCACGCGAAGGCTAGTGCTTCGACTTGCATCGGGTCTATCCCCAACGCCTCGGTAGATTGCGCGCCCGCCAATGCGCGCAGCAACGATCCGTTGAACACCCCACCCCCACACACAAAGCAGCTCGCGACGCCGTGCGCCTTGAGCGCGTTGTTGATCGTCATCGCTGTGAGCGCCACGAGTGTTGCCTGCACATCCACCGCTGATATCGTGCGCCCTTCCGCTGCCAGCAACTCATCCAGCCACGCCGCGTTAAACCGCTCCCGTCCGGTGCTTTTCGGTGCCGGTTGCGCGAAATAAGGGTCGGCCAGCAAGCGCGTCAACAATGCCGCGTCGACGCGACCGCTCGCAGCCCACGCGCCACTTTCGTCAAACGCCTTGCCCGTATACCGCTCACACCACGCATCCAGCAACGTATTCCCCGGCCCGGTATCGAAACCACGCACAGGCTCAGCTGATCCCTTCGCTGGCAGCAGCGTCACATTGGCAATCCCGCCGATATTCACCACCGCACGCGCTTCTTCGCCCGAAAACACTGCCGCATGAAAAGCCGGCACCAGCGGCGCGCCTTGTCCACCCGCCGCCACGTCACGCGACCGAAAATCAGCGACAACCGAAATCCCGGTCAATTCCGCGATCAGCGCTGGCTGATTGATTTGCAGCGTAAAACCGCGCTCCGGGCGGTGGCGAATGGTTTGCCCGTGCGCGCCGATGGCAGCGATGTGCGTTGCTTTCATGTCGGTTTTCGCCAGCAACGCAGCCACCGTATCCGCGTAGCACCGCGCCAGGGCGACGGATGCATCCCCCGCTCGCTCAATTTCGTCTGCGCCGCTCTGCATCAAGCCTTGCAGCGCCTCGCGAAGCTCTGGCGCAAACGGCAAGTAGACATGCCCAAGTGTCTTCACTTTGCCATCGGAAAAATCAGCCAACACGGCGTCAACCCCGTCCACACTGGTGCCCGACATGAGGCCGATGTAGCGATCATTTAGCAGCATTCGTTGCCCGCGCATTCAGTGGTGAGAAAATCAGAGCGAATCGTACAAGACTATAGCCATGGCACTTTCCCCACAAGAACAACTCGAAATCATGAAACGCGGTGCCGACGAGTTGCTCGTTGAAGCCGAAATGCTCAAGAAGATCGAGCGCAGTATCAAGACCGGCGTGCCACTGCGCGCAAAGCTTGGGCTCGATCCGACACGACCTGATATTCACATAGGTCATACCGTCGTGCTCAACAAGCTGCGACAGTTTCAGGATTTGGGTCACACGGTGATCTTCTTGATCGGTGATTTCACTTCGCTGATCGGCGATCCGTCCGGTCGCAACGACACGCGCCCGCCGCTGGAGCGAGAGCAGATTCTTGAGAACGCGAAGACCTATCATGCGCAGGCCAGCAAGGTGCTCGATCCAACGAAAACCGAGATTCGTTACAACAGCGAATGGAGCGATCCGCTCGGCGCTGCAGGCATGATCAAGCTCGCCGCGAAATACACGGTTGCCCGAATGATGGAGCGCGAGGATTTCACGCAGCGGTTTAAGAAAGGCGTGCCGATTTCGATTCACGAGTTTTTGTACCCACTGATGCAGGGCTACGACTCGGTGGCTCTCAAGGCCGACGTAGAGCTCGGCGGCACCGAGCAAAAATTCAATCTGCTAATGGGTCGTTCACTGCAAACGCAGTACAGCCAGGAAGAGCAATGCATTCTCACGATGCCACTGCTGGTTGGGCTCGATGGCGTCGAGAAGATGAGCAAATCGAAAGACAATTACATCGGCGTCACCGATGCGCCGGGCGAGATGTTCGGCAAAGTGATGTCAATCTCTGACGAATCGATGTGGACTTACTACGAGCTTTTGTCGTTCCAACCGATGGCCGAAGTCGCGGCGATGAAGGCGAAATGTGCTGCGAAGGAAATGAATCCACGCGACGCCAAAGTAGCGCTGGCGTTGGAGATCACGGCACGCTTTCACACGCAGGCTGAGGCCGATGCGGCGCTCGCTGCGTTCGAGGCAAGAAAGACGGGCGCAGCGCCAGAAAACATGCCGGAGGTCACCATTCATTGCGCCGACGATTCGATGCTGCTCACGCAAATCGTCAAGCAGGCCGACCTTGCAGCAAGCACCAGCGACGCGGGGCGTTTGATCGAAGGTCGTGGCCTAAAGGTCGATGGCGAAGCGGTTGAGGACAAATCAACCAGGTTAGCCAAAGGCGAGACTTATGTCGTACAAGCAGGCAAACGCAAGTTCGCGCGCGTGACGCTGGTCTAGACCGGACATCCATGTACATATCGCTGACGGATCTCTTCAAAATCGGCATCGGACCGTCGTCGTCGCACACGGTCGGGCCGATGCGCGCAGCGAGGCGTTTTCTGATCGAGTTGCCGGAGGGTGTATTAACCAACTTGACGCGCGTTCGCGTCGAACTGTTTGGCTCGCTTGCCCATACTGGGCAGGGCCACGGCACCGACATCGCCCTGCAATTGGGCTTCAGCGGCGAGCTGCCCGATGTCGTCGACACAGCTGCGATTCCGCAAAAAATTGCAGCGATCAGCAAGAGCGAATCGATCAAGCTTTTAGGTGAACGCGCGATACGCTTTCAGCCCATGCTCGACATCCGCTACAACCTGAAGGACGTGTTGCCGCTGCATTCGAATGCGATGACATTTCGTGCTTACGGCGACGACATGAGCGACCCCATTGCGGAACGCACGCTCTATTCGATTGGTGGTGGGTTCATCATCGATGAAGATGAAGCGTTCGTTGGCAGCCCGCGTGGCGGCGAGGTCTCGGTGCCGTATCCGTTCGCGCATATGGTGGAGCTGCTGGCACGTTCGACCGACGCAAAATTACCGATGAGCGAATTGTTGCGCGCCAACGAATATCACGTGCGCGGCGAAATGGCGACGAGCGAATTTCTGGATCGAATTACAAAGACGTTTTTCGATTGCAGCGATAAGGGGTTGACCACACGCGGGCAATTGCCGGGCGGACTTAACGTCAAGCGCCGCGCACCTGACATTCACAATCAGTTGCTGGTCGAGCGCGGTCAACGTGGCATCGCGCCACACAAAGCACTCGACTGGGTGAGCGCGTACGCGATTGCCGTGAACGAGGAAAACGCAGCGGGCGGTCGCGTCGTCACTGCTCCTACGAACGGAGCCGCCGGTGTTGTCCCCGCGGTGCTGCGTTACGCCCAGGATTTTTGCAACGTTGACCGTGCGGGGCAGCACGAATTTTTGCTGGTTGCGTCGGCGGTGGGCGCGCTGTGCAAAATGAATGCGTCGATTTCAGGCGCGGAAGTCGGCTGTCAGGGTGAGGTGGGTTCCGCCGCTGCAATGGCCGCAGCGGGCCTGGCCGCCGCACTAGGTGCCAGCAACGAACAAATCGAAAACGCCGCCGAGATCGCCCTCGAACATCATCTCGGCATGACCTGCGATCCCATCGGTGGCCTCGTGCAAATCCCGTGCATCGAACGCAATGCAATGGGCGCAGTAAAAGCGATCAGCGCCACATCACTCGCGATGCGCGGTGACGGTACGCACCGCGTCTCGCTCGATCAGGCGATTGACACGATGAGGCGCACGGGGGCTGACATGCAGTCGAAATACAAGGAGACTTCGCAGGGTGGATTGGCCTTGGCGCAGGTGGAGTGCTGACTATCAACGCTCGATTGGCGGCATACCAGCCGTTGGCGTCATTCTCGGCCACAGCCGGGAATCCAGAAAGTTTGCAGTTGCAGTCGCGCTGGAAGACGGATTCTCTTTGCGAAGTTCTGAATACCGGCCTTCGGCGCGAATGACGCCAAATTTGCGGGTTTTCGTCGATAAGAGTCGAATCAAATCCAACGTTGAAAGGAACCACATGCTCGACCACATGACCTTCCGCGTAACCGACATCGCAGCCACTCGCAAACTCTACGAAGCCGCGCTAGCACCGCTGGGCTACAAAGTCCTCCACGAATTCGAATTCGACGGACAAAAAATGTTCGGCATGGGATTTGCGACATCGGACGGCGAGAAGACGACGACCTGGTTCATTCAAGGCACATCGGAATACGGCGAGCCCGTCACGCGCGGTTGCCATCTCGCGTGGAAAGCGCCGAACCGCGCGGCAGTCGATGCGTTCTACGCCGCGGCTACCGCCAATGGCGCCAAAGACAATGGCAGGCCGGGACTACGTGTGCACTACCACCCGAACTACTACGGCGCGTTCGTGATTGACCTGCATGGCAACAACGTCGAGGCGGTGTGTCATCAGCCTGAATGAGCTGATACCGCAACCGAGCTCGTCACTTTAATCATCTATTCGAAGGAATTCGCTATGGCAACCGTACGAGAAGGCAACAAAGGCGTCCTGCTGATCGTTGACGTGCAGGCGGGTGTGGTGAGCGAAGCGTGGGATGCGCCACGCGTCATCAAAAACGTCGCACGAACGGTCGCACGTGCCCGAGACGAGGGCATTCCGGTGATTTGGGTGCAGCACTCGTCTGACGAGCTCCCGCACGGCAGCCCACCGTGGCAGTGGGTGCCCGAGCTGACGCCTGCGGTGAACGATCCGCTGATCCACAAGCAGTTCGAATCGTCGTTCGAGCAGACGAAGCTTGAGGAAGAGCTCGCCAGACTGGGCGCGACTCACATTACGCTCGCTGGCGCGATGACCAACTGGTGCATTCGCGCCACAGCGTACGCCGCGCTGGATCGCGGCTACGATCTGACGCTGGTTAAAGACGCACACACGACGGCCAACATGGATCTTGGTAACGGAAAGACCATCGAGGCGGCGAATGTGGTCGCGGAACTCAACATCGCGAT
>JAYWAQ010000360.1:0-5012 GCA_043782305.1 Burkholderiales bacterium | reverse complement strand
GCGCCAACTGAGCGTAATCCCCTCCTTGCGGCAGCCCATCGCCAAGACCGGCATCGGAAATCTTCGGTTGCGAATAGGGTGGCGTAATGGGCGGCGCTACCTCCACTCCTAGATGTCCATCCCGCGACCGGATCAGTGCAAGGGAACCGGCGCCGCGTCCGCCACGACTGGCAAGCCCTTCGAGTCCCTCCAGACCCTCAAGCCCTTCCAATCCCTCAAGTCCTTCCAATCCCTCCAGTCCTTCTAACCCCTCAAGTGAACTCATCGCATTGCTCCTGATTTTTGATTTACTAGGTAGGTTTCGGAAAAAACTTAAGTAGGCAGTCCCGCATCGCGCAACGCCGTGGCATACCTGTTAACGATGTCCGGATCGCTCACCGATGCTCGTGCCGTGAAGCGCGATACGGTAGCAGTCGGTTCAAGACGTAGTAGCTGCGTGACGCTAGCCTTGGCTTCAGCCAATTCACCATTCAAAACTTGGGCGATAGCGAGCGCGCGCCACGACGAGGCGTGTCGGGAGTTTGCGCGCAGAGAGCGGCGAGCGAATTCGATTGCTGCACCATAGTCCTGATCCAGCACGCGAACTGATGCGCCCAGGCTGTCGTACAAAAAACGTACGGGATCAAGCGGCGACAATTGTGTTGCCTTGTTGCAGCAGGCAATCGCTTCCTTGGTCTTGACCTGGAAGGCCTGCGCCGTTCCTTTAAGCAACCACGCCAACCCTTCGTTAGGATTAATTGCAAGCGCCTGATCGTAGAAGGCGATGGCCTCGTCCAGCTGCTTGCCAAGGTTCACCCTGACTGATCCTGCGACCGTTAGCGCAAGCGTAGATTCGCAATCGAGATCGAGTGCGCGGTTTGAGTATTCCAATCCCATTTTTCTATCGTCGTCCGGCGATGCGGACCACCCTTGAACCACCCGAAAGACATGCCAGCGGGCGAGCCAGGCCAGCGGTCCCGGGTGCCGCGGTGCGCGCTCATGTAGCGCTTCGAGCATCGCATGCGAGCGATCAAAATCGGCCACCGAGAATCGATGCATTAGCGATACGGCTGCGAGGTAGAGCGTATGCGTAGACAGATTCGGCAGTGGCATGGTTCGGGCTCGCGCTAATTCGCTCGACAAAACTGCCTGTGCGACACCGTCAACGACCTGACGGACCAGTTGGCTGTCCAGGGACAGCGCGTCACCCGGTGATCCAATCATCATGTCAGCCCATACGACTGTGTCAGTCGTCGCCCGGCTCAATTCAACCCAGAGTCTGATTTCATCCGCAGTTTGAAAATAGCGACCGGTCACGACGTAATCCGCACCCAGCTTGTCGCAAACGACTTCACTCGAGATGCGCCGTCCACGGAACGCGTTCGTCGACAGGCGGGAAATCATATTGACGCTGGCGCTGCGCGAGAGCAATGCGGTCACCTGATCGGTGAGCACATCGCCGACGCCAAAGACTGGCAACGCAAACTGCGCCTCATAGGGCTCAAAAGGCAACACGGCCATCGTCGCCCTAAGGTCTTTGGGCTTCGACATTGCGTCATTGGTTGCCGTGCGAGATCGCGCGCCTGACATCGCCAAGGCCGGGCGCAATCGATAGGACCGAATCGGCTGTGCGGTGTGTTTCACGTGGCAATCTCCCATGTCCTCGAACTCGGCGTCCAGCTCCGCCGTGAGTTGATCGCGCACGTTTGCAGCAACCACCGTTTCGCCTGGCAAAGCCAGTCCTGCGAGACGAGCGGCGGTATTCATGCCACGCCCATACAGTGCGCTCGCGTCGGCCAAAACATCACCCCAATGCATCCCAATGCGCAGCGCGATGGCTTCGGCAGGCAACATATCGGCGTCAGTTTTTGCGGCCTCTGCGTGCAGTTCAATCGCACAGGCCGCAGCAAACCGCGCATCGGGAAACTTGATCAACAAGCCGTCTCCGCGACGTTCAAGCACGGTGCCCTGATGCTTGGGAACAACGTCATCCGACAGTCGCCTGAGCAACGCCCGAATGCGCGTCACGTTGCCAAGTTCATCCTGCTCAATCAAACGCACCGATTCCACCACGTCGGCAAACATGATGGTCACCGTTTCGACGTGCAGTTCTTCGTCAAAGTCCGGTGTTTTCACCGGCATCCCCTCGTAACATGTTCTTATTGCCGACAAGGATAGCCAATCCCACGCATTGTGCATAGGGCTGCGCGCGTGAATTCGTGGCTGGTACGTCACGGCTTCGAACATGGACGAAGCGTAGGATACGCAGGAATGCTTGAACCCTACCTACACGGGTGGGAAGCGTTATGTTTTCACAAACTTAGCCGGAATAAGCTCGGCGCTACAGCTTTTCTCTCAAAGCCTTATTTCACCAAGGTTGACAGAGGATAAATGTGGATATCGACAACTGGCCAATAGCGTAACAAGCCACAATGAAACAAGGCTTTGAGAGAAAAGCTATTACACTTCGTAACTTGACGTTAGGCGAAACCTAGAACGTCCAGCGAATCCCGACATTGACCGCGTCGGGATCAACGTCTGTGCGCAGGCGATCCAGACCGAAGCGCGTGCCTCGCGTGAGTTCGAGCTTGAGCCCGAGGCTTGAAGTGAAGTCGTAGCGCAGACCGACGCCGTACGAAATGGCGGTGCGGTCCAGCGCAGCTTGTGTCGGAGACGACCATTCCGGGGTCAAGCGGTTGTCGCCGCGACCCACGCCGACTTTGCCAAATACCGAAAGCGAGCTCCGCCAGTTAAACGCTGAAACCACGTCTACATTGACGTTCGGTCGCGTTTCCGCCCAACGAGCGCCGTCGAATTTGAGCCCGATGCCAGACGCATCCAAGAGCGGCGACGGACGTTCGGTGTTAATCGCAGCGCCGAGCGCGAGGCCGCTGGTGAACTGGTAGCCGCTGAAGGCGGTGTTACTGGTATCGCGAGCGCGGGCGTATTCGAGCGCCTGACCGAGCTTCAAGCCGGGTGCCGCGAAACTCCACGCCTTCTCGCTCGCCCCGAAGCGTACGCCAGAGAAATAACCGCCTTCTTGAGCCTGAGCTGCGCCGAAACCAAACGCAAGCAACGCCACACCCGCTACTGCGGCGATGCGTTTTGAGGCGAAGGTTGCTCGTGAATCCATGCAGCAATATTCCTCTGGTATACGGTTGCTGTCAACGTTGCCGGTCGGGTGGGCGCGAAGTTCAGACAATTGGTGCGGCGAATGTTGCACAACAATGACACTGTGCGACACCGCACCGACTGCGTCACTAAAACCCAGTAGCGAGCGTTTCGACGCTACAGCGTCGTCGCCCGCAGCAGCGCCAACTGCGCAATCGCCGCAATATTGGCTAGACCCACGCGCACGAAGTTAGGTTCCCTGGCCGCCAAAGCGGTCAATTCCTTCGACGCGTCAGGTGGCAACGGATCGTCCGTCGCCAGCGCAATGATGTGCTCGTCCTGAGGAAATAAAAGGGGCTTGCCAACGGCGCTGCGCCAGACTTCGAGCTTCGGCAGCGGTTCCCGCTTGTAGCCCTCGACCAGCACCAGATCGCACGGACCGAGTCGCTCCAGCGCTTCCGCCAGACTCAACTCTGGCGCGCCGCGCAGCTCATGCATCATCGCCCAGCGCTTGCCGCTGGACACCAAGACCTCGGTCGCTCCGGCCTCGCGATGACGATGCGAGTCCTTGCCAGGGTGATCAATGTCAAAGTTGTGATGCGCGTGCTTGATCAACGCGACACGAACACCGCCGGCGGACAGGTGCGTAATCACCTGCTCAATCAGCGTTGTTTTGCCACTCCCCGACCAACCAGCGAACCCAAAAACACGTTTCGTCACGTTACGGCGATCACTGATTCTTGAACTCAGGCCTGCGCTTCTCGACGAAGGCGCGCATGCCTTCCTTCTGGTCCTCCAGAGCAAACGTCGCATGGAATTCCCGGCGCTCAAAGGCGAGGCCTTGCGCCAGCGTGGTCTCAAACGCGGCGTTGATAGTCTCTTTCACCTTCATGACGGCGGGCAACGAGAAGCTCGCAATCTTGCCGGCGGTCGCCATCACCTCTTCCATCAATTTGTCTGCCGCAACGACGCGTGCCACCAGACCCGCCGCTTCGGCTTCCTGTGCCGTGACAAAGCGCCCGGTGAGGCACCATTCCATTGCTTTGGCCTTACCTACGGCACGCGGCAAGCGCTGCGTGCCGCCCATACCGGGGATGGTGCCAATGGAGATTTCGGGTTGCCCAAATTTGGCGTTGTCAGCGGCAATAATGATGTCGCACATCATCGCGAACTCGCAACCGCCGCCGAGCGCGTAACCGGACACCGCAGCGATCAGCGGCTTCCTCACGCTTTTCGCAGCTTCCCAGTGTTTGGTGATGTAGTTATCGTTGTAGACCTTGGCATACGTCCAGTCGGCCATCGCCGCGATGTCGGCACCTGCGGCGAACGCTTTTTCGTTGCCGGTGACGACGATCACATGAACCTCGGGATCCGCATCCAGCGCGGCCAGATGGCCGGCGAGCTCTTCCGCCAACGCATCATTCAGCGCATTCATCACCTTCGGGCGATTAAACGTGATGAGCGCAACTTTCGCTGGCTGCGTTAATTTTTCGACACGAACGAGCGGTTCAGACATGGATCAATTCCTTGTTCAAGAGACTAAATTTTTGGGTGCGCGGGAAAACTGTGCGCATTCATTGGCGGCGAGTTGGCCAATGCGCTTCGCGCCCCCCGCCAGCCCGCCTTCAAGCATGCCAACCACCGACTCGGCAAATTGCGCGTAGGACAGCGGACCGTCGGGCTTGAGCCACGTAAACGTCCAGTTAATCATGCCGAATACACTCATCGTCAGCACCTTTGCGCGTGCGCCGTCCACCTTGTACGTGGCGGCGATGACATCGGCGAACGCCTGCACCACCGAGCGCTCCAGCGCGATCACCTGCTCGCGTTCCGGCGGCGGCAAAAACTTGACGTCGTTGAGCAGCACGATGTGCCTCGAGCGCGAGGTTTCGTACTCGCGTACGAACCGCCGAACCAACTCC
>JAYWAQ010000359.1:0-1768 GCA_043782305.1 Burkholderiales bacterium | reverse complement strand
CCAAGGCATTCACTGGGCCGTGGACTCTCCCTGCTGAATAGTCGGTTGAACAATGGTGAAAATATTATCAGTGTTTTTCCGCAGTTTCAGCCCCAACGAAAAGCCCTGAAGTTCAATCAACAGCTTCGATGACGTCGAAAATTCTGATCACGGGCGGGTTGGGCTATATCGGAAGCCATGCGTGCGTTGCGCTCGTTGCAGCCGGTTATGAAATTGTCATCATTGACAACTGCTGCACGAGTAAGCCTCGTGCCCTGGATCGCCTCACGAAAGTTTTGAATTTGTCGCCAAAATTTGTGTTGGGCGATATTCGGGATCGTGTGCTTCTAGACAAAGTGTTCTCGGAAAATTCGATAGCTGCGGTGATGCACTTTGCAGGTCTAAAAGACGCCGCCGAATCAGTCCAGGAGCCTCTGCCTTACTTCGAAACGAATGTGCAAGGCACGGTGAACCTGCTGCAAGCGATGAAACACGCGGGCGTAAATTGCCTGATTTTTTCATCGTCGGCCGCCGTTTACGGTGAACCCAACCAGGTCCCTATCTGCGAGGGAAGTGAACGATTGCCAGTGAATCCATATGGCCGCTCCAAGCTATTCGTTGAAGACATTCTTGAGGATCTATTTCGTTCCGAGCCCGAATGGAGTATTGCGCGTCTACGCTACTTCAATCCGGCGGGGGCACATTCAAGTGGACTAATTGGAGTTGATCCGCGACGAAGCCCAAGCAATTTAATACCACGCATTGCCGAGGTTGCGTCGGGAGCCCGCGCGAGCGTTACGGTGTACGGCAACGACTACGCGACAGTGGACGGCACGGGCTTGCGTGACTATATTCACGTCATGGACTTGGCTGAAGGGCATGTGGCAGCGCTTCGTCGATGCTCAAGTGGCGGTCAGATGCTCACACTGAATCTTGGATCAGGCAGCGGCTATACGGTAATGCAAGTTGTCCGGGCCTTTGAAAAGGTGTGCGCAAGGCCGATTCCATTGGAAATTCTGCCGCGCCGTTTGGGTGACGTGTCACAGTGTTGGGCTGACATCACGGAAGCGGCCAAGACCCTTGAATGGAAACCAACGCGCGACCTGGTCGCGATGTGTGTGGACGCTTGGCGATGGCAGCTGAATCCAGAAAACTTGACCACGCGAACATGAGGTTTGGTGCAATTACTCGTTAAAACGCCGCGAAGGCTTCTCGAAAAGACGTGAGCCACCTTCCTCTTCGGCTACATACTCCGCCGATACTGCCCGCCCACTTCAAACAGCGCGTCGGTAATCTGCCCAAGTGAAGCCACCTTCACCGTCTCCATCAATTCAGCAAACACATTACCGCCATTGATCGCTACGGCTTTGAGCTTCGCGAGCGCGGCAGGCGCATCCACCTTGTGCGCTGCATGGAAATCTGCGAGCCGCTTGAGTTGACCCTGCTTTTCTTCGTCGGTTGATCGCGCGAGTTCTAGCGTGTCGGCTACCTCGTCGCCGTGCGGGTTGCGGAAGGTGTTGACGCCGATGATGGGGTACGAGCCGTCGTGCTTTTTGTGCTCGTAGAACATTGACTCTTCCTGAATCTTGCCGCGCTGATAGCCGGTTTCCATTGCGCCGAGTACGCCGCCGCGCTCGCTGATGGCTTCGAATTCCTTGAGCACGGCTTCTTCGACTAAGTCAGTGAGCTCGTCGATGATGAAAGCGCCCTGGTTCGGGTTTTCGTTTTTGGCGAGACCCCAGTCGCGGTTGATGATGAGCTGAATCGCCATCGCGCGGCGCACCGATTC
>JAYWAQ010000358.1:0-5015 GCA_043782305.1 Burkholderiales bacterium | reverse complement strand
GTACCTTCGGCGGCAACACCGCCTCCTTGATCGGAAGATGCACTAACGCCGCACCAATGGCCAGCGCGATGTCGATCATCCAGATGGTGTCATAGCTGCCGGTTAAGGTGAACACTTTGCCGCCGAGCCATGCGCCGAGGAAGCCGCCGACCTGATGCGAGAGCATGACGATGCCGAACAGGGTGGCCATGTTCGCGGGTCCGAAGAATTTGGCGACCAGGCCTGCCGTGGGCGGCACCGTGGAGAGAAAGGTGAGCCCCATCACTGCCGCGAAAATCAGCATCACGGTAGCTGTCTTTGGCGACGCGAGGAAAATCATGACGGCTGCAGCGCGCGCTGCGTAGACGAGCGACAGCAGCGACTTCATGCGCCAGCGGCCCACTGCCCAGCCCATGCCCAGGCTGCCAAAAATGTTGAACAGGCCCAGGAGTCCGAGCGACCACGCGCTGATCGACGGCGGCAGGCCGCACATCGCGACGACGTTCGGCAAGTGTGTCCCCAGAAATGCAACATGAAATCCGCACACGAAAAAGCCCGCGCCGAGCAGCAGAAAACTGCGGTCTTTCAGCGCATTTTTAATCGCAGCACCAGCGCTCAAACGTGGCGCCGGAGCACGAACACCTTCGGCGTTGGCTGCCCCGCCGTTGGAAGCAATCGCGTTCGAATTGCCCTTCAACACCCATGCGGCAGGCAACGCCAGCAGCACAATTAGCCCCAGCGTTTGCATCGATCCCATCCAGCCGAGTAGCGCCGTCAAACCGACCGCGACAGGGGCCAGCACAAACTGCCCGAACGAGCCACCTGCGTTGACGATACCGGTCGCCATGCCGCGCTTTTCAGGCGGCAACAAGCGCGTGGTCGCGGCCATCAACACCGACGGCCCCGCCATGCCCGCACCACCCGCAGCGAGCACACCAATCGCGAAAATCAATCCGACTGTGCTCGTCATCATCGGTGTCAGTACCGTGCCCAACGCCACGAGACACACGCCGATGACGAGCACTCGTCCCGCGCCAACGCGATCTGCGAACGCGCCCGCGAAGGGCTGCGTGAGGCCCCACCACAATTGCCCGAACGCGAATGCGAGGCTGATGTCGGCGATGCCGAGCCCCGTCGACTTGTTCACGTCGGCGAGGAAGAGCCCCATCGTCTGCCGCGTGCCCATCGTGAGCGCAAACGTCCCGGCGGCTGCCAGAAGCACGAGCCATATCGCGTGCTTTTTGATCGCTTCGTTCATGCGGCATCCTCGATCTCAACGGACAATGCGTCGGTCATGCGATCAATCAGGCCATGCAGCGCAATCACGTCGTGCAGACCTACGGTTTCGTTCAACTGAAGTTGCGCGCGCTTCCACAGGACTTGCGTCTCAACGCGCTTCTTGCTGCCGCTCGCGGTCATCGTTAGCGCATGGCTTCGCGCGTCGGCACCCGCCTGAATCGCGACCCAGCCCGCCGACTGCAGTGGTTTCAGGTTTCGCGACAGCGTCGACGAATCCATCGCCATCACTTTAGCCAACTCGGCTTGCGTGATCGGCCCCAGTTTTTCGACGTGTGTCAGCAGGGAAAACTGGGTGGTCTTCAAACCGCTTTCAGCCAGCGCACGGTCATAGACGAGCGACACGCGGCGCAACAATTGTCGCAGCTTGAAGTTGGTGCAGCCGCGCGGCGCTGTTTGCAGAGCGGGCGGGGAAGACTTGGCTTTGGTCATGTTTTTTCTTCGTGCAGGCTTGTCGTTATGAATGCATATGCAACAATTGTAGCTGCAATATATTGGACACGCAAACGGGAGCAATGAATGACCGCAGAAGAAGCGCACACGATACTGACACAGTGGCACGGCGAAGAGACGGCCGTTCGTCAGCGGATGGTCGGGGCACGGGGCGTGGCTTCGCGTGATCAGCTGGCAGGATTGACCGGGTTGCAGCAGATGGAAAAACTGCTACAAGGCGAATTTCCCGCGCCGCCGATTTCGGAAACGATGGACTTTGCGCTGATGCGCGTCGAGTTTGGTCGCGCGGTGTTTCAGGGAAAACCGTCGGCGAAGTTACTCAATCCGCTCGGGACCGTGCATGGTGGCTGGTATGCGACGATGCTTGATTCTGCCGTCGGTTGCGCCGTCCACACGGCGATGCCCGTGGGGCGCGCCTACACCACGCTGGAATTGAAGCTCAATATCGTGCGCAGTATTTCACTCAAGGTGCCGCTGGTGCGCGCCGAGGGCTACACTGTGCACGTCGGTAAGCAGGTCGCGACCGCTGAAGGGCGACTCATGGGGCACGACGGCACGCTCTATGCGCATGCGTCGACGACATGTCTGGTGTTTGAGGTGCCACTAGCGAAGTAGCGATGAGTGTTACGCGAGCTTCGCAATCCGCGTCTGCAAGCGCTGCAAATCAATACGCAAACGCTGAATATCCGACGCGAATTTCGATACATCGTCGCGCTCGGCGACCAATTGCGCTTCGGTGTGCAAATAGCGCTTTCCGGCCTCATGCAGGCTGCTTTGAGCGTTATCGCCGAGCGCCTTGAGGGCGCGAAAAAAGCGAACCGCTTCGTTCGCAAGAATCGGCCCGACTACGCGCTCGAGCTCTGCTTCAGCCGCGAGCGGCAGCGACGCAAACGCTTTGGAAATGTCCTGCAACAACGCCGCCTGACCGGAGATTTTGGCGCTTCGCAGTGCGGCTTCCTTGCCTTGCGCGATCAACGGCAAGGCTGACAATGGAAACTCGACGGCAACCGTCAAGTCTTTCTCGGACAGCGATGATGCGCCCGCTTCAAATGTGCCATCAGCAGTGATTTTTAACGTGGTCGACAGCGGTGGCATGCGCACTTGCAGCGTCTCTCCGTCGTGCGCAGCGAGTAGCTTGCGCGCAGTGTCATCGTGCGAGAGGAGACGGGAGAGGGCGCGAGCTATAAGACTTGAAGGCAGCATTCAGATATTTTCGCAGAGGCGGCAGGCCGCGCGAAACAGGAAATTAAAAAGCCGACACAAGGTCGGCTTTTTAGATGCGAACAGCGATCAGGCTTGCTGAATCCCGGCGACCAGCCAGCCTTTGCTGCCGTCAACGGGTTTCACGAGATTCCAGACCTCGCTGAACGCGGAGCCCATCACCATGCCGTCTTCACGCATTTTTCCCGTAAATTCGACGCTGGCCCAGTATTGGCCGCGCTCCGTCTCGATGCCCATCAGGTTGGCTTGCAACTCTTCGACGTGCGTCGCGTCCTTATTGCCGCCAATCACGTCCTTGGCAATCTGGTTGTAGAACTCATCCGTCGAGAAATCGCGCACCGCGTCAAGGTCGCCCTTGTCATTCGCGGCCTGCAGGCTCATGAACTGCTTTTTGGCTTGCTCTTCAAAGCCCGACTTGTCGAATCCGGCCGGGATTCCGAAACCACCGGCGAGCCCGCCTGCCATTGCTGCGCCAGCTACCGCGCCGCCAGCGGTAGCCGCCGAAGTCGCGCCCGCTGTTGCGTCACCCGCGTACTGCATCGGTTGCGCCGCTGCCGGTGCACCAAAAGGAGCGGCAGGACTAGCCGCGTTGGTTCCAGCCAGCGCGGGTTGCTGTTTACTCAACAATTTGCGCCCGAAGAAAACCAGAGCACCCACGACCAGCAAGCCCAGCAACAACATGCCGATCATGCCAGCCGCGCCGCCGCCCAGTTGTGAGAACAGATAGCCCAGACCAAGGCCGGCTGCGATACCCATCAACGGGCCGGCCATCCGGGACATCATGCTGGGCTTGGCCGCAGCGGCTGCTGCACCAGCGGCACCCGCAGCCGGGGCTGCCATCGCGGCGTTGGCGGGCGCACCAGCGGGAGCTGCCGAGGGCGCGCCGGATTTGGCTTCAGATACCGAGCTGCGCTGAGCGCCGACAGATTTGCCGCCGCCAAATTTTTTGGCGTCAACAGCGGTCGCGGTGAGCGCAAGCGCCGCGGCCATCGCGATCACAGAAATTAGTTTAAACATAGATTACATCCTTATTTAGTAGCAGAATCGGGTGTCGTCAGGTTCTGGTCAGGGATATTGAGTCGCAACGGACGACTCCGGTTAGTATGCCGTAACTTGATTACTGTGCCAAGTGGCGCTTTCCCAGCCCGCGCAACGTGAAATATGTGGGCAAAAAGCCCAATTTCAAGAGGGATATTGCACAGCACTAGCGCAGACGATAACCGCGGTGCACCGCGACAATGCCGCCGGTCAAATTGAAATATTCCACGCGCTGAAATCCTGCCGTCTCGAACATCGTTTTAAGCTCGGCCTGCGGCGGATGCATTCGGATGCTCTCGGCCAGGTATTGGTAGCTCGAGGCATCGCCCGCGATTTTCGCGCCGAGCTTCGGCAAGATGTTGAACGAATACCAGTCGTACGGGCCTTTCAATAGCGAATTCGGACGCGAAAACTCAAGCACCAGAGCGCGTCCACCGACCTTTAATACGCGGTGCATTTCAGAGAGCGCGCGATCTTTGTGCGTCACGTTGCGCAAACCAAAGGCGATGGTCACAGCGTCGAAGCTTTTGTCCGCAAACGGCAGCGCTTCCGCATTGCACTGCGTTGACGGTGTGACCACGCCACCGTCGAGCAGCGCGTTGCGGCCTTCGACCAGCATCGCAGCATTGATATCGGTGTGCAGTACGAGCCCCGACGCGCCAACGATCGGCTGCATCAGACGGATCAGGTCGCCCGTACCGCTCGCCAGATCAAGCACGCGCTCGCCCTTGCGCAGTTGCAACTGATCAACGGCGAAGCGCTTCCAGATCCGGTGCAGGCCACCGGACATGGCGTCGTTCATCACGTCATATTTCGACGCAACTGAATCGAAAACGCCACGAACTTTGCTCTGCTTTTCGTCCTCGCCGACGGTTTGGTAGCCGAAGTGCGTGGTGCCTTTCTCGGTGCTGGTTTGATCAGTCACGCTTTGCCCCTGCCTTGTCCAATCGCGCCAGATATTCGTCCCAGAGACGATCCTTCTCAATGCACAATTTGTTCAGGTAATCCCACGAAAAAATGCCCGAGTT
>JAYWAQ010000357.1:0-1769 GCA_043782305.1 Burkholderiales bacterium | reverse complement strand
CCATCATCATCGCTTCGCGAAGCGTTTTGATGCCAGCCTGCTCACCGTCTTTATCTATCAGTCGAACCTCAAGAGCGGTGATCTCTCGATTGATTCGGGTATCTTTATCGGCTATGTGACAACTCCGTCGTTAATTCTTCGGCAGGCCTACTGGCCGGTTCTTAAGTTAAATGCGCACCGGGTCGGTTCTGTGAAGCGGCTAATTCGATGAATTTTTCAACGGGCATTACACCCAAATCCACGTTGCCACGACCACGAACAGCCACTGCGCCCTGTTCCGCCTCTTTGGCCCCGACTACAGCGATGTAGGGAAGCTTCTGAATGCTTAACTCACGGATTTTATAGGATATTTTGTCTCCCCTCAAGTCCGCCTCGGCCCGGAGCCCTGCGGACTTGCACCGATTTACAACGCTTTCGGCGAAATCGTTGAATTCGGACGTGATTGAAGCAACCGCTAACTGGCGTGGGGCCAGCCAGAGCGGCAGCGCACCCGCGTAGTTTTCGATCAGAATTCCGATGAAGCGCTCAAGTGATCCAAGGATCGCCCGGTGCAACATGACCGGCGGACGGCGTGTGTTGTCCTCACCGACATACTCCGCGTTCAGTCGAACCGGCATATTGAAGTCAACCTGCATGGTTCCACACTGCCAAACGCGGCCCAAAGCGTCCTTCAGCGAGTACTCAATCTTGGGGCCGTAGAAGGCGCCCTCGCCCTTTAATTCTTCCCACGGCGCACCGACCGAATCGAGTGCGTTTTTGAGCGCGGCTTCCGCTTTGTCCCACACTTCATCCGAGCCCACACGTTTTTCAGGACGCGTTGAGATTTTGTAGATGATGTCCGTGAAGCCGAAATCGGCGTAGACCTTTTTCAGTAACTCGTTAAAGGCGACGCACTCAGACTGAATCTGGTCTTCAGTGCAGAAAATGTGACCGTCGTCCTGCACAAAGCCGCGCACCCGCATGATGCCGTGCAGCGAACCGGACGACTCGTTGCGATGACACGAGCCAAACTCGCCATAACGCAGCGGTAATTCCTTGTACGAATGTAGTCCGGCGTTGTAAATCTGGATATGACCGGGGCAGTTCATCGGCTTCACAGCGTACGTCCGCTTCTCGGACTCCGTCGTGAACATCGCGTCCTTGTAGTTCTCCCAGTGCCCGGATTTCTCCCACAGGGTGCGGTCCAGAATCATCGGAGCGCGCACTTCCTGATAGCCGTTGTTCTCGTAAACCTTGCGCATATATTGCTCAACGATCTGCCAGATGCGCCAGCCGTTGGGATGCCAGAACACCATGCCCGGCGCTTCTTCCTGGGTATGGAACAGGTCGAGTTGCTTGCCGAGCTTGCGGTGGTCGCGCTTCTCTGCCTCTTCGAGCCGGAACAGGTAAGCATCTAGGTCTTCCTTCTTCGCCCACGCCGTGCCGTAGACCCGCTGCAGCATCTCGTTCTTCGAATCGCCGCGCCAATAGGCGCCGGCGAGCTTCATGAGCTTGAACGCCTTCAGCTTCCCGGTCGAGGGCACGTGCGGCCCGCGGCACAGGTCGAACCAGTTGCCCTGGCCGTAGAGGCTGATGTCCTCGCCCGCCGGGATGCTGGCGATGATCTCCGCCTTGTAGTACTCGCCCATGCTCTTGAACAGCTTGACCGCCTCGTCGCGCGGCAGCACCCGGCGCGTGATCGGCAGGTTCGCCTTGGCGAGCTCCTTCATCTTGGCCTCGAACTTCTCGAGGTCCTCCGGCGTGAACGGCCGCTCGAAGGCGAAGTCGTA
>JAYWAQ010000356.1:0-1770 GCA_043782305.1 Burkholderiales bacterium | reverse complement strand
CCGCCTGATTGGGTCTGCCGAGGCCGATGGCATTGACCTCACAGCGCTCGCGTTTCGTATGCAGCGCTCAGGCGGCGTCAATATTGCCGACCGCCGTTATCGGCTGCGCATTTATCCCGAGTGTTTTGTCGCGAATGAGGGCGTAACCTGGCTGGAGCGCGCGCTATCGGTTGCGCGAGAAAACGCTGTCGCTATCGGTCAAGCGTTGCAGGCAGCAGGTCTGATCTACCACGTCGCCCGCGAGCAACCCTTTAGCGATGAAGAAAATTACTTTCGTGTTGCTCAAATTCCGTCGCGCTGGAATGTCGAATCTTTCTATGCGCTGTGCCGCAGCGACGCGGGATTCTCAGTGCTTGACCGTAGCTATCGCGGCGCCACGTATCCACGCTGTTTTGTCGGCTCCGAGGCGGTCGAGTGGATGCAGGCGCAGGGCCGAACGTTGAATGAAGCGCTCAGCATGGGCCAGCAATTGGTCGACTTGTCGCTTGTTCACCACGTGCTCGATGCGCACCCATTCAAAAACGAGAAGTTGTTCTATCGCTTTTATCGTGACGAGTAACTGAAATTAGGTTAGCGCACCGCTGAATTCAGCGTAACAATCGGCAGCATCACGGCCAGCACCAGCACGAGCACCACACCGCCAAGCACCAGAATCATCACTGGCTCGACAAGCGCAGCGAACCACTGCAAGCGGCGCTCAAGCGCCTGACGTTTCAGATGCGCCGCCTTGCCGAATGCAGGCGCAATACCGCCCACCGCTTCGCCCTGACGCAGTAGTTCAAGCGACATACCATCGAGCGCGTCGTTTTCCGCAAACGAAGCAGCGACACCCTGACCGCGCTCAAGGCCGAGCCGCGCTGCATCCAGTTTGCGTGCGTTGCCAGGAAAGCGCGCCGTTCTCGCAGCGGCGCTGATCGCGCGAGGCAGCGGTACGGCGCTCTCGGCAAGCATCGCCAGCGTCGTAAGCACACGAACTTCATCGGCGCTTTGCGCAAGCGGGCCGAGCAGTGGCAGTCTTTGCAACATCGCCAAACCACGATCACGCAGCGGCCCTCGCAGCGACCACAGGAAAAACACGATCAGCGCAGCGAGCAGCAGCACCAGCCAAAGACCGTAGCTGCGCATGAACGTGGCGAGCCCGAGGAGCGTGCGTGTCAGCCACGGCAGCGCCTGTTTGGTCTGTGCGAATGCAGCAACGATTTGTGGCATCACAAACACCAGCAATGCGACGATCACTCCAAGCGCAACGATGCCAACCAATGCCGGATAAACCAGGGCACCAATCAGCTTGCCGCGCAGCGCGTCGCGGTCTTCAAAGTAATCCGCCAAACGCGATAAAACTCGCGCCAGATCGCCCGCTTCGGCACCGGCGACGACCACCTTTCGTTCGACGTTCGGCAACAGATTTGGGGCGCGATCAAATGCCGTTGCAATCGGTTCACCCGAGGTCAGCGCGGCGTGAACCGCGTTGAGCTCTATCGTGACGCTTGCGACGCTTGTGTTCGCAGCAACCGACGCCAGCGCATTAGGCAACGTCACGCCGCCGTCAATGAGCCCCGAGAGTTGGCGCACCGCGAGCGCGCGATCTCCGGCGCTGATGCGTGAGGCGCGACGTGACGGCGTTGCGGCAGCGAGCTGGGACAGCGCAACTACGGTCAGACCACGCGCCGCTAACGCCTTCAGGGCACTACGCTCGTCAGCCGCCGCGATCTCGCCCTGCTCACGAACACCGGATTCACCTAAGGCTTCAAATGCGAAACGCATGGAGAG
>JAYWAQ010000355.1:0-1772 GCA_043782305.1 Burkholderiales bacterium | reverse complement strand
TGCCGCCAAAGGTCATTGCGCGGATGCGCTGAAGGACGTCAAGCGCGCGAGCGTCGCTCTGATCCCCGGCGCGCCACACACCCTGCTTAACCTGCCCTCGGCGCGGGACATCACCGCTGGCTTTTTGAAGGCAACGGTTTCGCCCCAACCCTAGTCAAACTCGCAAACTCAAGGAGCAAACACCATGGAAATGACCGTCAACGCAATCAGCTGGTTTGAGATTCCGGTGATCGATTTCGCGCGCGCGAAGAAGTTCTACAGCGCCATTTTTGACTTTGATATGCCGACGATGCCAATGGGGCCCGCTCAGATGGGATTTTTGCCCCACGAGCAAGGCAAAGGCGTCGGCGGCGCGATCATCAAGGTGGACGGTCACGTGCCGAGCACGATGGGTACGCTGGTCTATCTGGCCTGCGGAAATGATCTGGCCGTGGTGCTCGGGCGCGTGGAAGCGGCGGGTGGAAAGGTTCTCACGCCGAAAACCCTGATTGCAGAAGGCATGGGCTATTTCGCGCATTTTCTGGACATCGAAGGCAACCGGGTTGGGTTGCATTCGATGAACTGACGCTTTGTGATAGCAGCAGCTTTATCGTGAAACGACGATTATTATTGGGCTAGCGCTGATATTTGGCAAAAGTCGACGATTGCGGTTAATTGCTTCCAGCCCAATATTATTGGTCGTTTCAGCTAAAAGCTGCTAGCGCCAATGTCCGGCCACCCAGTAGTGCCCACGACCGTCGCGATGCCAATAGCCGGGGTTCCAGCGGGTGTAGCCGCGCGCGGGCAGCGACCAGTAGCCGCGATTCCAGAGGTAGTCGCGACCGCTCCAGCCGTAGTAGCCGCCGATCCACACGTACCCAGGACCGGGAGCGACGGTGACCACTTCGTTGTAGGCAGCAGGCGGCGGACGATCCACGTAAACCAGCGGAATCAATGGCACCGGGCCGCGCACGGCAACGGCGCAGCCCGACAGCGCGACCGCCAACGCCACACTGGCGAGCGCGACGGTGATCAAAGAGGCAGATGGTTTCTTCATGGACGTCTCCAGTTTCAAAATGTTTACCGCTCCAAAACGGGCAGCCGCATGGGCCCGTTGACCTCGAAACCCCGTAACTTCCCAAAGTTACTTTTGCTTACGAAGCGTGGTTGACACGGCAAACCCGGCGTGACTTGCGGGCCCGCTGACGCGATACGCCGCCACCACCAGCGTCGCGAGCAAGACTGCAGCCACGAAATTGTGCGCGACGGCGAGCGCTATCGGCTGCGCAAACAGCACGGTGCTGATGCCAATCGCGATTTGCAGCAGCAAAGCCGTTTTGATCCACAGCGCCTGCCGCTTGAGCGCCTGATGCGCCCGCAACAGACTGACCGCCGCCGCGATCACCACGACGGCGGTTATCAACGCGCCGATGCGATGCGCCCAATGAATCGCGCGCAGGCCCTCGATCGTGAGGAAGCTGCCGTCAGGGTTCCGTCCGAGCGCGCGAAAGAGCGTGAAGCCCTCATTCCACGCCACGGCGGGTGTCAATTGGCCCGCTCCGTTGCAGCCGGGGAAATCAGCGCACGCCATCACTGCGTAATTGGTGCTCACCCAGCCACCGAGAAAAATTTGCACTGCGAGCGTGACGACCGCGAGCCAGACGATCAGCTTCACGCCGCCCGACACCGTGATGGTCATCGCACGCGTCTCGCCCGCCCGCTGCCGCTCGCGCATCCAGAACCAGATCAACAGCGCAAACAGCAGCATGCCGCCCATCAAATGCGTGGTCACT
>JAYWAQ010000354.1:0-1772 GCA_043782305.1 Burkholderiales bacterium | reverse complement strand
CACTTAGTTTGATACGAGCGCATGCTTGCTTCAGATGCTTCATCTCGAGCGATTCGGTTGACGTGTATCCTTCTTAGGAATTTCGACTGCGGCATTGTGCGACATTTTGCGACAAATTGCAACTTTGTGCGACAAATCTGAACTTGTGTCGCGGATACAGGTGAGTGCGCTCGCGGTCGCGACTCATGGACTCGTCGACATGTTGTTGTGCACACGGGCGCTGACACGCTCAGGCCTACGAATTCGTGCACTTCGCAATCGCGCTGTCGCTTCTGGGCAATCGACTCACGAGGCGCACAAAACGATGTGTTGGAAGCGTTGCGACAGTTGGCGGTGACCCAATTCTCCGACGGCAGTGTCTATCGCCATTACGTATCGATTGCCAAGAAGAGCTTTCGTGAGCACTCGCGAGGTGAGGTCTTGCGCTACAAGAAATACTTCTATGTGCCACGTTTTGCAGATCTTGCAGAGGCTACGCTGACGGACGCGCGGGTGATCGCCCACAGAAGTATCACGAAGCGTTGCCGGTTGTATCGGCAGCGCAGCTCTGACATTCCGCCGCCGCTTCGCCGACGCGTCGGGCGAATCCGGCATACACCGGAATACGGCCGCCACACTCGAGCCGCTGCAAATTCGCGGAGGTTTCACACTCGCAGGTGACTATCTCGGAGGCGGCAGCACGTAGCCGCTCGAGGTCGCAATCTAAATGGACGTGGGCGACGGAGACCAATCCGCACAAGGTACGGCGATTTTTTGTGGGGCCACCGGCCGAGGAATTTGACGCGGGGCCCGCGCAAAAGTAGTCGTGTCAGTACCCCGGCATCGCTCAGACCGTGGATTTGAACGATGCCGGTGTTGTGTTAACCGACGTGTTGCTGATGACGACCGCGCCAGCGAACTCGTCATGCCAGGTCAGTTGACAAGCAGTCTCGTAAACGAGTTCAGGGCCGCTGTCCCGATGCAAATACCCATCCCCACGCCGCGCGGGCCGTTATTTTCGAGGCGTCTGTGCCTCGTGAAATTGCACGCTGTGCCGTCAAATTTCAGTGTAAGAGTCGTTGCGCGTCGATGACCATCATGCGTTCGGCAAGTCTTCCATAAACCGGATTTCCAACCACTCCATGAGGCGATCAATTTCACCTTGCAATTGGTCACAATTAACGAGTTGGAGTAGGTACTCGCGGGCGTTTTCTAGAGTGAAATAAACTCGATCTGGGCCGGGGACTTCGGGCAGATCGTCCTCGTCCAAATCGCCCGGCCAAACGAACGCCTCGGCGAGCCCTTCACAGTCCAGCAGCAAAATGAATTGCATATCAACCGCCGCATCGTAGATGTAAAGAAGTGGTTCAGCAAATTCAGACAGCGGTTTAAGCGAAACTTCAGGGCATAAGGCGATGCGTTAAAAGCGCTCGCGAACTGGAGTTTTTATGTTGAAGAAGAAGTCATCGGTTGCCAAGAAGCAGCGCCGGAAATTGAGCGCGGAATTCAAAGCCAAAGTGGCTTTGGCCGCACTTCGCGAGGACAAGACATTGGCACAGCTTTGTGCCGAGTTTCAGGTGCACAGCACCCAGATCACCGAATGGAAGAGATTACTTGTTGAACGAGCCGCTGGGGCCTTTGCTGGCGGCGCTGGGGCTGATCGCCAGCCCGCCATTGACGTGGTGCCACTGCATGCAAAGATTGGCGAGTTGACGCTGGAGAATGATTTTTTAGAACGTGCGCTCACCAAGGCGGGACTGCTGAGCGCAAGATGATGATCGACCCCACGCACC
>JAYWAQ010000353.1:0-1786 GCA_043782305.1 Burkholderiales bacterium | reverse complement strand
GCGTGGCGCACGCGGACGATCATAGGACGTCGATGGCCCGCGCACGCGCGTACTCGCACTCGCACTAGCAGACGCACCCGCACCCGTGGACGATTCAGACGCACTACGCGGCGCATAGCGATCACCATAGCCTGACAAATCGGGCATCGGCTGCTCGTCGAGCTTTCGCTTGATGAGCTTCTCAATTTCCGCAAGCAACTTGCCGTCATCGGGCGACACGAAGGACACCGCCGTGCCACTGGCACCCGCCCGCCCGGTGCGACCAATGCGGTGCACGTAATCTTCGGCCACGAACGGCAATTCGTAATTCACCACCATCGGCAGTTGATCAATATCGAGCCCGCGCGCGGCCACATCGGTGGCCACCAGAATGCGAATTTCGCCATTCTTGAAGCCTTCAAGCGCCTTCATGCGCTCATCTTGCGTCTTGTCACCGTGAATGGCGCTGGTGGAAAAACCATCGCGTTGCAGCGCAGTGGCAAGGCGTGCGGTGTTCATCTTGGAGCGGCAAAAGACGAGCACTTGCGCCAAGCTCTGCGAATTGACGATGTGGCCGAGCAAGCGGCGTTTATCATCCCCCTGCACCCGATACATTTGTTGTGCAACGTTCGCCGCAGATTCGTTTCTGCGCGCCACCTCGATTAGCACCGGGGCCCGCAACATGCGGTCGGCAAGCGCCTTGATCTCGTTGGAGAAAGTGGCTGAAAACAACAGGCTTTGTCGCTCTTTCGGCAGCATGCCGATGATGCGCACGATGTCTGGAATGAAGCCCATGTCGAGCATGCGATCAGCCTCGTCGAGCACCCGCACTTCGACCTTGCCGAGGCTCAAGTTTTTTTGCTCGATATGGTCGAGCAAACGGCCCGGTGTGGCCACCAAAATTTCAACCCCAGCGCGCACCGCGGCCTTTTGCTCTTTCATGTCAACGCCGCCAAAAACCACAGTTGAGCGCAGGCCCGTGTGTTTCGCGTAAGTCTCAACGCTTTCTTCAATCTGGATTGCGAGCTCGCGCGTTGGCGCGAGCATCAAGGCGCGAATCGGGTGACGAGCGGGCGACGGCGAGCTGTTGGCATGCTTCAACATGCGGTTCAGAATGGGCAGCGTAAACGCCGCGGTTTTGCCGGTGCCGGTTTGTGCGCCGCCCATCACGTCGAGCCCCGCGAGCACGACCGGAATGGCCTGCGCTTGAATCGGCGTTGGCGTGGTGTAGCCTGAGTCGGTCACCGCGCGCAGGATTGGCTCGGCAAGGTTGAGCGTCGCGAAGGTGACCGGCGCTGCCGCTATCGCTGTCGTGGGCGCTGCCGCTATCGCTGTCACGGTTGTCGGTGTTGCATCAGTCGCGGAGGGCGACGAGGTGTTGATGGCGTTACTAATTTCATTCATATTGCCTAAATTTTACGCGAATACAGGGCGCAAGGACGCTGGGATGCGGCTTTTCGGGTGACTGTGTGTTCAACGCCAACGCTTTTACGGGCCGAGTGCGTCAGTTCAGTGGAAAAACCGCTCAACACTATCGTTTTCTTTCAGCGCACTGGAATGCCGATAAGCACATACTTCGCCCGCTGAGCGTGCGACAGAACCTATTTCTGTGTCTGTCCCGCTGTCTGGCCAAACCAAAATCAGGAGTGCTCCAATGAACCTCAAAGGTACAAAAACTCACGACAATTTGAAAGCCGCTTTCGCGGGCGAAAGTCAGGCCAATCGTCGCTATTTATATTTCGCGAACAAGGCTGATGTAGAAGGCCAGAACGACGTTGCCATGCTGTTCCGTTCGACCGCAGAAGGC
>JAYWAQ010000352.1:0-5063 GCA_043782305.1 Burkholderiales bacterium | reverse complement strand
GGTGGTTTCAAAAGGAAAGCTGAAGCGTACGGTGTTACGCGATCTCGTCTGGCTGCTCAACACGACCTGTCACAACACCGACGGCGAACTGACTGACTACCCTGAAGTGCGGCGCTCGGTGATCAACTTCGGCATTCCTGTGTTGTCCGGAAAGCATTTCTCTGGTGTGGACTGGGGTGAGCTTGAACGTAGTATTCACGAAGCCATTTTGTTCTTTGAGCCGCGTATTCTTCCCGACTCATTGCGCGTGAAAGCGCTTGCAACAGCAGATGGTATGGGGCAGCATAACCTTTTGCAATTTGAGCTACGTGGAGAACTCTGGTCTATGCCTTTCCCGATTGAATTGCTCATTCGGTCTGAGCTTGACCTCGAAACAGGGCAAATGACTTTGAATGATCAACTTAGCGCGGGGGGCTGACTTTGGATCCGCGCATGCTCGATTATTACAACCGCGAGCTGGCCTACGTCCGCGAGCAGGGAGCGGAATTTGCCGGGCAATTTCCCAAGGTAGCCGCACGCCTCGGCATGCGCGGCATGGAAGTCGCTGACCCGTACGTGGAGCGCCTGCTCGAAGGTTTTGCGTTTATGTCGGCGCGGATCCAGCTCAAGATGGATGCGGAGTTTCCAAGATTTTCACAACGACTACTGGATTTAGTTTATCCCGGCTACCTGGCACCAACGCCTGCCATGGGGGTCGCGAGGTTCGTGCCCGCGCGCGCAGAAGGCTGTTCGCCGGAGGGTTTTACGTTGCCGCGACATTCGCGCCTGCGGGCTCGCCTGCCTGCGCACGAGCAAACCGCGTGCGAGTATCGAACCGCGCATGAAGTGACGTTGTGGCCGCTCCGCTTGAGCGACGCGCGCCTGACGGCAGCACCGCCTGATCTGCCGATTGCGGGCTATCGCTGGGGAGCCGCTGTCAGAGGTGCTCTGCGATTGGGCTTTGAAACCACTGGACAGGTGGAGGTTTCGGCGTTAAAGCTTGATTCGCTCCCACTTTTTATCTCCGGAACAGCGGATACAGCTTCACGTTTGCAGGAGCTCTTGCACACGCAGTGTGTCGGGATACTGATTCATGCCGGCGGGTTGCCGATCCGGGGAATGGTGCCATTTCCTCCCGAGGTCTTGCAGGCGGAGGGGTTCGCTGCCGATCAAGCCATTCTGCCGCACGAATCCCGTGCTTTTGATGGGCACCGGTTGCTGCACGAGTACTTCGCGTTTCCTGAGCGTTATCGATTTTTTTCGATAAACGACATGCAACGGGCGCTTCGTGGCATCAGCGGCACGCGCTTCGAGATTGTGGTGTTACTCAAGCAAGCTAACAGTGCCCTAGAACCGCTGATTGATGCAGCCAATTTCGCACTTTTTTGCTCGCCTGTCGTAAACCTGTTTCATCGAACCTCGGATCGCATTCCGGTGACGTCCACCCGATTTGAGTATCACGCAGTCATGGAGCGCTCGCGCCCACTCGATTTCGAGATTTACAGCATCGACAAGGTAACAGGACATCACAACGAGTCCGAGCGAGAATTGCTCTTTCATCCGTTTTATGCGGCGGCCGACGTTAATCGAAGCGGGTCAGGCGCGTATTTTTCCGTTCGCCGCGAACCGAGAATACTGTCAGAGCAATCGCGGCGACACGGGCCACGCACGGGCTATATCGGTTCCGAGTGCTTCTTGTCGCTGGTCGACGCCAATGAAGCACCGTTCTCGACGGATTTGCGACAAGTTACCGTTGACGCGCTGTGTACGAACCGCGATTTGTCGCTGCTTACGCCCACCGGAAATGCCGATACCGATCTGACCCTGATGTCGTCGGCCCCGATTGAATCCGTGCTCTTTGTCGTGAGTCCGACCCGACCGACGCCCGCGCTGGCGGAGCGTGAAATTACGTGGCGTCTCATCTCTCATCTGAGCCTCAATTACTTGACGCTAACGGATGTGAATGCGGAGCAGGGTGCCAGCGCGCTTAGAGATTTGCTGGGCTTGTATGCCCGACTGGGTGCGCCTGGTGCCGAGGCGCAGATAGCGAGTGTGCAAAAGATGTCGGTGCGGGCCGTTGATCGTCGTGTGCCCAATCGCGGCCCTATCGTGTTTGGTCGAGGCGTATCACTGGAGCTCGATCTCGATGAAATTCCGTTTGCCGGTGTGAGTCCGTGGTTGCTGGGCGCGGTGCTCGAACAATTTTTCACGCGTCATGTCGGCATAAACGCCTTTTCCGAACTGACGCTAAGAACCATTCAGCGTGGCACTATAGGTAGCTGGAAGCCCCGTATTGGAAGGCGTCCAATGGCATGAGCACCATCTTCACAGCTGCTGTCTCCACTAACGGTCCGATCACTGTTGAGCCGGTCGCCGCTGACCGGCGTGACCGGCTGTCGCATTTGTTTTCAGGGCTCGCGGGTGACGCGTCGCAATTCGATTTCTACTACGCACTACGTCATATCGAAGCCAATATGGAAAGCGATTTTCCGCTAGGCCGGTCGCCGCGACTACAACACGAACCCTTCAGAGTGACGCAGCAACCGTCGCTCGCCTTTGCGCCAACGACGCTTTATCAGTATCGTGAGGGCGTTACCGCAGATGGCCTCGGGCGGCTATCGGTTTATCACTTTGGCTTGTTTGGTCCGCACGGTGCCATGCCGCTGCACCTGACCGAATACATGCAGGAGCGTAGCCTGCACTACAAGGACGAGACAACCGCGCGCTTTTGCGACATTTTCCAGCATCGAATGATTTTGCTGTTTTATCGAGCGTGGGCAGATTGTCAGGCGGCGACGAGCCTTGATCGGGCAGACCGTGATCACTTTAGTCGTTATTCGGCGAGCCTGATCGGACTCGGTCAAAAATCGCTGCAAAATCGTGATTCCGTTCCGGATCATTTGAAGCTGCATCACGCAGGCCACCTTGTGCGCGCTACGCGCAATCCCGAAGGACTGGCGCGCCCATTGGCGGCATTGCTGCGAGTGCCCGTTATCGTCCAGGAATACTGCATTCAGTGGTTACGCCTTGCTGAACCCGATCAAACCCGCCTCGCGTCGGTGGCAAGCGCTGGCGACGGAGGTCAACATCGAATCGAGCTAGGCACCGTCTCGTCACGTCTGGGGCAGGGTGCGATCGCGGGAGCAAAAGTACCCGACGCACAACACAAGTTCAGGCTTCGTATAGGCGCGATGTCGCTCGTCGAGTTCGAGCGTTATCTACCCGGAGGCATACGCTTTACGCAAGTGCGGGACTGGGTGCGCAACTACGTCGGTGTCGAGCTGGCGTGGGATGCGCAGATTTTGCTCAAGCGGGAAGAAGTGCCGGCAGCGCGGTTGGGCTCTTACGGTCAGCTCGGCTGGACAAGTTGGCTCGGAATGCCTGCTGCAAGGCGCAATCGGGACGCCGATGACGTTATTCTCGATGCGGAGCGACTAACTAACCTCCGTGTCGAGTCGTCGTAGTCAATCTTTGTAATCGTAGTTAGTCGTGGTTAATCGTGCTTAAGGGGAATCGATAATGTCTGAGATCAGTCGCACCGCTTTATTCGGAAAACTAAATCCGTTGCTTTACAAGGCAATTGAGGGGGCCACGGTTTTTTGCAAACTACGGGGCAATCCGTATGTTGAACTGGTGCATTGGATGCACCAAATACTGAGCACTAACGATAGCGACGTGCATCGCATCGTCCGCCATTTTGATGTTGATGCGTCTAAACTTGCGGCTGATTTGACCAAGGCGTTGGACAAGTTGCCGCGCGGGGCCACCGCGATTTCTGATCTGTCTGAGCATATCGAGATGGCAGTAGAGCGAGCCTGGGTTTACGGCACGCTCAAGTATCAGGATTCGCAGGTTCGCAGCGCCTATATCATGGTGGGCATTGTCAAGACGATGGGCCTGCGCAACATCCTGTACGGCATCTCAAAAGAGTTTGAAAAGCTCGGTATTGATGCGCTTTCAGAAAAACTGGCCGACATCGTCAAAGGCTCGCCTGAAGAAACGCTCGCAGCGAGTGACGGCTCTGGGCTCGGCGGCGAACCCGGTGAAGCCAGCGGTGCGATGGCACCCGCGCAAATGGGCAAGCAGGAAGCGCTTAAGAAATACGCGGTTGATCTCACCGAAAAAGCCAAAAATGGCGAGCTTGATCCGGTGACGGGCCGCGACGAAGAAATTCGTCAGATCGTCGATATTTTGATGCGTCGTCGGCAAAACAATCCGATCCTCACCGGCGAAGCGGGCGTCGGTAAAACGGCGGTCGTTGAAGGCTTTGCGCTGCGTCTTGCCAAAGGCGATGTTCCACCGCAGCTCAAAGACGTTTCGCTGCTGACTCTCGATATCGGCTTGCTGCAAGCCGGCGCCAGCATGAAGGGTGAATTCGAGCAGCGTTTGCGTCAAGTAATTGACGAAGTGCAGGCGAGTCCGAAACCGATCATTCTGTTTGTTGACGAAGTTCACACATTGGTCGGAGCAGGGGGCGCTGCTGGCACGGGTGATGCCGCCAATTTGCTCAAGCCAGCACTTGCTCGCGGAACGCTACGCACCATCGGCGCAACGACTTGGGCGGAATACAAAAAGTACATCGAGAAAGACCCGGCGTTGACAAGACGCTTTCAGGTCGTTCAAGTTCCCGAGCCGGATGAAGCCAAGGCTGTCGCCATGTTGCGCGGTGTGGCAACAGTCCTTGAAAAACATCACAAGGTGTTGCTGCTTGATGAGGCGATCACGGCTGCGGTGAACCTGTCCCATCGCTATATTCCGGCGCGTCAATTGCCGGACAAGGCCGTGAGCTTGCTCGATACGAGCTGCGCACGCGTGGCTGTGAGCCAGCATGCGACGCCGCCAGAAGTCGAAGACACAATGCGCAAAATCGAAATGCTTGATGTTGAAATCGGCATCATCGAACGTGAAGCTGCGGTCGGCATCGTCACTGGTGAGCGTCTCGTTGAAGCGTCTGCAAAGCGCGCTGTGCATGCAGAAAAACTTGCCGAGTTGGACATCCGCTGGAAGGATGAAAAGCTGCTCGTCGAACAAATCCTCGACCTGCGCGGCAAGCTGCGTGGCAGTGGTGACGGCAAAGTAGACAC
>JAYWAQ010000351.1:0-1789 GCA_043782305.1 Burkholderiales bacterium | reverse complement strand
GCTCGTGTCACGCAGCGCATTTCACTACGGTCGCAAAGCGCGTCATGCGTGGTGCAAAGCGCTCGACAAAATTGTCTTTCTCGGCACACCACATCTTGGCGCGCCGCTCGAACGCGGCGGCCACTGGATTGATATTCTGCTCGGCGCGACGCCGTACGCATCGCCGTTCGCCAAGCTCGGCAAAGTACGCAGCGCGGGCATTACGGACCTGCGTCATGGCAGCCTGCTCGATGAAGACTGGTTGGATCAGGATCGCTTCGAGCCCGCACTCGACTCGCTCACGCCGGTACGGCTGCCAGCGAGAGTAGGTTGCTACACGATTGCCGCCACCATCGACGATGGAGCGAAGTCAAAGTCAGTCCGCGCCGCCGGAAAACGCCTCTTGGGCGACGGTCTTGTGCCTTTGACTAGCGCCCTTGGCAGCGCGCTCGGAAAGCATGATGACCCCAAGCGAAATCTGAAATTTCCTCCGGAGCATCAGTGCGTGTTGCACGGCGTTAATCACATGGAATTACTGAAAGCGGCGCAAGTTTATCCAGCGCTCAAAGCGTTCGTCGCCGCTTGAAACGCATCAGCGTCGCACGATAGGCGTATGCTGCACCGATCAAAACCTTCTGGAGTGCTCCATGACCCTTTGCCCTGTCGCGATTGCCGTTGGCTGCAAAAAATGCCCTATCTTCAAGGTCTGCCCCGTTAAAGGCGTGATTGGCGACTACAAGCCGGAGGAAAAGACGCCGCCCAAGGCTGCGGCCAAATCGGCCCCAAGAAAGAAAAAATAAACGCAGACGAATCGCTGGAACGGCCCTTCTCGTTCCGGCAAAACGGAAGCGTGCGGTTGGCGCGCGTTTTGCGTAGCATTGGGTCATCTAATTCTGGAGATGCACATGCCCAGCCCGCTAAAGCTTACTTACCGGTCTCTCGCGTCGGCTGCCATGCTCGGCGCGCTCGCCTTGTTGCCTCTGGTGTCGGCACATGCAGCAAAAACCACCGAGTGCACAGCTCTCAAACTCTGCTTCTGCGTCAACGAGGACTTCAAGCCGTTGATCGCAGAAAAGGTCAAATATTTCCGCACTGTGATCGCTGAGCAACGCGCAAAAGGCAAGGCAATCGGCTACATCAGCGTGCCGCTATCTACGCTGGGCGGCGGCTTTTTCGACGTCAACGCGGAAGTCTCACTGGCGGCAAAAAAACGCGTGGAAGCGCGCTTCGGTGAAAGCAATGCATGGGCATTGAACCCTGGCTCAACTGAGTCCGAGCTGAAGGTCGGCAGTGTATTTGGGACGAATGACGACTACATGCACATGTGGACGCAAATTCTGGAGAGCCCATCCGGCATGGGCGACGATTTCGACTTTGTCTACTTCGTCGGCCCGACGGATTTTGGTGCCCTCTTCGGCCTTGATGGCAAGGGCGACATGGACAAAATTGCCAGCTACTTCGACAAGCGTCTGGCAACCGACGCTGCACTCAAGCGCGAAGTGGACCGTGGCCGCGTGACCAAAAATACTTTCCGCAATTACTACGCACTGAAAGCCTCAGTTGCGTTCAGCAACGGCGCGCATGACGAATGGAACATCTTCCGTCTGCTCAACGAACGTCGACGTGCAGATGCGAAGTACGGCGTGGCCAATCAGATTGGCGTGCTGTTTGATGGCAAACCCGTCACACCGGTTGAGTCCGAACAGGCCGTGGCACCGGGCATGAGTGGTGCCTGCAAGCTCTAAGCACAATCACCACCCAATAGTGTGACCATGGTTGCCCGCGCGTTCGTGTGTGCTCTCACCACCGC
>JAYWAQ010000350.1:0-1790 GCA_043782305.1 Burkholderiales bacterium | reverse complement strand
GAGATTTGAAGCGAAAACGTCGCGCGGTCCGAAACTCGCTGCGCTCAAACAACGGACCGCTTCATCGACGTTTTCACTCCAAATCTCGGGGGCGAATACACGGGGACCCCGTCGGACGGATATTTGATCGCTTCGCCAGCAGCACTATGCTCGCTCTAAATCTTCGATTCGAACTACCAGTCCCTGTTCCCACGATCCAATAGCCAATAACTCTCCGTTTGGAGAGAACTCTACGTGACTCGGATAAGGCACCGATTGCTTGGCAACAGGGCTCATCGTTGTGCAGTCATACAGTGAAATCTGCCCGCTTTCAACACAGGCAATAGTGGCCCCGTTAGGGGACCAGGCCAGCGAGTAGTTAGTGCCGCCCCACAATACCGTTCGCGATTGAACCTTCAAGTCTCCGCTCAAGCTATGAACTCCCAACGTAAATTCACCCGATTTATGTATTTGAAGTACGGCCAACTTACCGCCGTTGGGACTCAGTGAGATAGCTAAAACGTAACCCCAGTTACTCTGAATAATTTCAGCTTCGTGGCGATCAAAAGGCCACCTGCGCAATACGATACGGCTCGGTTCCGGAGGATCGACACGATTTTTTGTGATCGGCTGTACTACGTAAGCAAATAGCGCGCGATCCGTTGTTGAACAAAGCGAAACAATCAATGTGCGGTCGTGTCGATCCCACGTGGACAGTTCGGATGTTTTTAAGTCACGGGTGGTAAGCAAACCGCTCCACGATCCGTCAATAACGTAATTACCGCACGGCGAAAACAGTGCTTGGCATCCCTCTGACTCTGATTGCACGGGAAAGGATTGAATCGCATTTAGCGCAGGAAGCGATAAAACGCACATCGCGCCGGACGTGCTTTTCAACAATACTGAACTGCCTGTCGGCGATACGTCCACAAAGGCAATGTGTTTTAGTCGATGGCCAAATGCAATTTTTTTACGAAGAGGGATGCTCCAGACTGCCAGATCGCGCGCAAACGCAACCAGAGCAGAGCCATCGGGTGTGAAACGCAGTTGGTAGCTTTTGCTAGTAAAAAATGGGCGCGGAGCGTCGCGCATACTTGAATCCGAGGTATCAGCATAAACCGCAATTTTGCTGCATCATCATCTCGCAGCCCGGATGCTCGCATCAGGTTTCTCGTAGTCCTCATCGCGAAGCGATCAAATATTCGTTCGACGGGGTCCCCGTGTATCCGCCCCCGAGATTTGGAGTGAAAACGTCGATGAAGCGGTCCGTTGTCTGAGCGTAGCGAGTTTCGGACCGCGCGTCGTTTTCGCTTCAAATCTCGGATCAGGGCGAATGTCGGGGTCGCCTTTCTTTGGTTACTTTATTTGGCGAAGCAAAGAAAGTGACTGGCCCCGCGCGGCCACAGAGCGCGCTGGTGGCACGCGCTCATGGTTCGACAAGCTCACCACGAACGGTGGCATGCAGTGCTGTTCATTCCATCAGACCCAACGACCAAGCTCAGGGCGAACGGTGGCACGCCATCTACTTCATTCCACCGCCACCCTCTCCCTAGCCCTCTCCCCTCAAGGGAGAGGGGACAATATTTGCGCTTCGCGAGGATAACGTCGGTCGATGGAGGTAGGAACCTGGGGCTCTGGGGCCAAGCCCCAGGCGAAATGCCCTCGCCACGGCAAAATAGCACCATGCTTCGTTTAATTGACCTGACTCTCGCTCGCGGCTCGCTGCCGCTTATCGACCGCGCCAACATCACCATCAACCCCGGGCGCAAAGTCGGTATCGTCGGTGCCAAGGGCGCTGGCAAATCGACACT
>JAYWAQ010000349.1:0-1792 GCA_043782305.1 Burkholderiales bacterium | reverse complement strand
GATTTCGCAAAGCAATATGACGGGATTTTGTCGCGCAGTGAGTACGCTTAGACTCGGTACAGCTTTTTGCTGCAAGGGCTTTTGAACATGGGCTAGTGCTGATAATCAGCGGAAACCGCCTTTTGGCCATTGCCGGCTGTAGCCCTCGTGCAGCAGCGCTTTTCGCAGAAAGCTGATTGGCTGCTTAACGCGCTGAAGCAGCGCAAACACTTCGGTTCAAATGCCGTTCGGGCTGCGCCCGTCGAAGCCTCGTGGCATACGACGCGGCTTCGATGAGCTCAGTCCAGTTTTAACAAGCCGTCGTGCTTCCCGGTCGCCAACTCGGCGTCGATCAACACGCCCACGCGGCGCAGCACCGCTTCACAAGCAACCGCACCCGCGTTGGCATCATCACTCGTAGCCCAAATGGCGACCCGTTTGTCGCTGGCCGAACGGCTATTTCGGTCGTGTTAGATGCGCCTAAACTTTGGAGTCGCAAACGGCATGTTTCGTCATCGAGTGCGTGAGGCAACGGGTATTTCAGCGGAGACTACTCCCCAATCGTCACTGTAGCTGCGCCAGGGCCGACCGTCAATTGCGGTCATTTTGGCCGGGCGAACGCAAAGATGTCACGGTTACTTTCAACTGACCAAGCGCTGCTACGGCTAGTCCTCAAAACCAAAAATCGGGGCAGCAAACTGGCCAGATACGCGTGGATGGCTATTGCCCTGAATACGCCTGGATCACACCGATGGCTCACGATATTTATGCAATTCGTGCCCCACCCCATTTTGCTGCCCCCCTGCCTTCTTTCTGGTCAGATAGCCTGAACCCCGGTGGTCGGCCCGACGATGGGCTTTTCTGTGGTCTTCAATATGTTGGTGAGGAAACGACCTTCCGATTCCACGTACGCAAACGTGCCGCCTTCCGGGAAAAACCGCAATTTCCTTGACAGTAAATACCCCTGATAATTAAATGCCTTCTTGCGAGCAGGTACGGAAAAACCGATGGTTTCAGTCTGACTGTTGTTCCATGTTTCCGTAAACGACACCTCCAGGCTGATCGAGAATTCGCCTTTCGCAAAAACGACACCCGCTTCGAATTTGGCGCCCGCCGTTAATTTTTGGCCCGCGCTGAAGGTGAAACCACTGGTGATGCTTTTGCTGTACGTCGTTTGCACGTCCGAATCTGCATTGTCGATTGATCCGACGCTATCCAAATCGGGCGCAAACAAAATGATCACATCGACAAATTCATCTTTGGCGATGAGCGGCAAGCCCTGATCAAACGAGTCCTGATTCGCAGGCGGCAATTGGTCAAAAATCTTGAGCTTCTTGCTCTTGGGTGGAATAGCTCCAAACAGATCCAGTCCGAAATGAGATTTGATGAAGGCAACATCGCCAGCAAGCGTGTCGACGTTGTCGTACAAAACGGAACGCGTGCTGACCTTAAGCATCGTATCGTGCAAAGGACTCTTCTTCTTCTCCAGATAATCCTTGATGGTCAGGTGCCAGTCGATGCCAAGCACGCCAATACCAGCAGCCGTTTTTGTAATGGGGTCGTAGTTCTCCACGAGAAAAATAACGCGACTGTCCGTTACGTTGTAGTCCTTGACATTTCCCTCGTTGATCGGTGCGATGGCGTTGCTGAAAATAGAATTTAGCGTGGTCTTGTCAAGGCCTTTCACTAACGATGCTGAGGCTTCGATGGCGACCGTAATGAACAGTTGTTTGATCGCCTCTACGGTGTCAAATTTGTTCTGCTCGATCCGCTCCGAGCTTTTATTGCCGCCAAATCCCGGCTTGTTTTCGAC
>JAYWAQ010000348.1:0-1803 GCA_043782305.1 Burkholderiales bacterium | reverse complement strand
AAGCTTGACAGCGATTCACCGTCGCGAAGCAACGACTCTGCTTGGACACGGGTTTCAGGGCTCACGCGGATGGGGGGCAATGCGGCGGTTTTCATACGCCCATTATGCATTGCATTTGTAATGCATTCAATTGTGGCGACGCGTGGGCAACGTGTTGCCCACCCTACGAAAAACTAACTACGCGGCCTTTGCCGTTTCGCTGGTTGCTATCGCGATCACCATTTTCGACGCGTCAAATGCGGATTTCAGCTTCGCCTCGTTCGCCTTCGCCGCCTTGAAGTGACGCTCCTTTACGTGGCCATAGCCGCGAATATCTTCCGGGATTTGCGCGAGCTGAACGGCGAGCGAATGATTGTGCGGCGCGAGCTTGGCGACCACCTCTTCCATCAATCGGCGATAGTCCACCTTGAGCTTAAGCTCCATGCGCCGCTCGTCGGTGTTTTTGAAAATGTCGAGTGCGGTGCCACGCAGGCCTTTGCGGGAGGCGAGGAAGCGGAATGCGCTCATCATCCACGGGCCGAATTGACGTTTTTTGAGTTCGCCGGTAACCGCGTCTTTCTTTGAAAAGATCGGTGGTGCGAGGTGAAAATTGAGTTTGTAATCGCCTTCAAACTGGCCTGCAATGCGCCGCTCGAAGTCCCCGTTGCTGTGCAGGCGGGCGACCTCGAATTCGTCTTTGACCGCGAGTAGTTTGAAGTAGTAGCGAGCGACGGCTTCGGTCAGCGCGGTCTTGCCAGGAAACTTCGCCGTTTCGGCTTGACGCACGAAGGCCACGAAATCGCTGTACGTTTTTGCGTATTTGTCGTCCTGATAATCGGTGAGATATTGCACGCGGCGCTCGATAGTTTCTTCAAGCGATTCACTCAATTTCATCGATACCGGTGCTGGGACTTTCGGCATCGCAATGTCTTCGACCCGCTTCATGTCGACCACCGCACGACGGCCCCACAGGAACGCATTTTTGTTCATCTCGATGGCCGCACCGTTCAACTCAATGGCGCGCAGGATCGTTGCTTCGAGCAACGGGATCAAGCCCTTTTGCCAAGCGTAACCGAGCACAAACAAATTGGTCGCAATGGAGTCGCCCATGAGGCGCGTGGCGACTTTGGTTGCGTCCATGAACCACGCGGAATCGGCACCGCAGGCTTCGATAATTTGCCGCTCCATACTGCCGAGCGGGAACTTGAGATCAGCGCTGTGGGTGAAGGTTGCGGGCATCACGACGGCTGAGTTGATCACAGCCTTCGTCACACCAACTGCCATCTTGGCGAGCGAATCTTCTGCCGTTGTGGTGAGCACATCACAGCCGAGCACCAGTTGCGCCTCGCCTGCCGCCACGCGCGTCGCGTGCAGCATGGCCTGTGTTGGCGCGATGCGGATGTGGCTGGTGACCGATCCGTTCTTTTGGGCAAGGCCGGACATGTCGAGAATGGTCATGCCCTTGCCTTCAAGGAAGGCGGCCATGCCGAGCACCTGACCCACCGTCAACACGCCAGTGCCACCGATGCCGGTGGCAAGGATGTTGTACGGCTTGGTTAGCGCGGGAAGGGTGGGCGTGGGGATGTCGCCGAATTCGACAGCACCCACTTTTGCGGGTTTGCGCAGTGCGCCGCCTTCAACCGTCACAAAGCTCGGGCAGAAGCCGTTGACGCAGGAGAAATCTTTGTTGCAACTGCTCTGATCGATAGTGCGTTTGCGACCAAATTCGGTCTCAAGCGGCATCACCGAAACGCAGTTTGATTTGACACCGCAATCGCCGCAACCTTCGCACACCGCTTCGTTGATGACCACGCGTTTTGCCGG
>JAYWAQ010000347.1:0-1806 GCA_043782305.1 Burkholderiales bacterium | reverse complement strand
TGTTCGGGCTGGTCGGGGCGACTTTGCAGTTGCAGACGTTTGTGAGCGTGTCGCTGACGGCGATCCTGCTTTGCTTCGTGATGGGTTTGCAAAATGCGCTCGTCACAAAAATTTCGAACGCGGAAATTCGCACCACTCACATCACGGGGCTGGTCACGGACATCGGCATTGAGTTGGGTCGACTCGTTTACTGGAACCGCACGCAAGAGGCAACCGCACCGCGGGTTCGCGCAAACCGAACCAGGCTGCGCGTACTCGGCTCGCTGATCTTCTCGTTTGCGCTCGGGGCAGTGCTCGGCGCGCTAGCCTTCAAGCATGTCGGCTATGTATCGACTCTACCGCTGGCCATTGTGCTGGTTGTCGTGTCGATTGCACCGTTTTTTCACCGGGTTCCAAGCCCTCGCGGCTAGCGTGGCGCGAGGATGTTGAGCAATCGCTCAACAAGAGTTTTCGTCAGGGGCTATCTTTTTGCGCTGCAACATGCCAAAATAAATAGTTGCTTGAAAAAGCATCGTACGTTCGCTGATTAGTGCATCGCCCCGCATAACTTCCTAGACGTAACTTCTCACCGAAAGGTGCTGAACGTTTAGTGATTGACCTTAAAAAGCTCTAGCCTTCACAGGCTCTCAAAGCTTCTCAAGTTCCGAGTGTTGGTCGACGCGTTTCTCTTCGGTCTTCTACAACATTCGTCCTAATTTTTAAAAAGGTTGCGCCGCACGGTGCGAGCGTTGGCATTTGCTTTTTGCATTTGCATGACGCTTGATGCATTGTGCCGCGCAAGAGCATATGAGTTTGCATACTGATAATCAAAAAAACGACGCGGCTTTCGAGTCCGCTTCTGTCAACTTCGCTGAAAACGATTCTGCGGCGTCTTTTGACGACGTGGTTGCGGACGCTGAAGTCCCTGCCAACGGTTTCGCCGCCCTACACTTAAATTCCGCACTTCTGCAAGCTGTAGAAGCGCTCGGCTACACAGAGCCTACCGGCGTTCAGGCCGAAACCATTCCCGCAGCTTTGGCTGGAGGCGACTGGATGGTCTCCGCACAAACCGGCAGCGGTAAAACCGCCGCCTTCCTGCTGCCCGCGATTCATGCGCTGCTGGAAACGCCGCCGATGTCCAAAGGCGAGCAAGCCGCGCGCAATCGTCGTGCCGGTGCCAGCCCCCGCGTGCTGATTCTTTGCCCAACGCGAGAACTGGCGCAACAAGTCGGCGCGGAAGCGATCAGCCTGGTGCGTTTTTGCCGTGGCATTCGCATCGCCAACGTCGTCGGCGGCACGCCTTTCGGCAAACAGCTGATGGATCTGCGCGGCGCGAATCTCGTGGTCGCAACGCCGGGTCGTTTGCTCGACTTGAACCGCAACGGTCAGATCGATCTCGAAGCCGTGCAAACGCTCGTCGTGGACGAAGCTGATCGCATGCTGGATCTCGGCTTCTCCGAGGATCTGGAAGCCATTCACGTCGCCACGATCAAACGTGACCGCACGCTCATGTTCAGCGCCACCTTCGCGCCGCGCATCATGCAGCTGGCGTCGAACGTGATGCGCAGCCCGAAGAAAATCGAGCTCGCCAGCGCGCAAGACATGCATCAAAACATCGAACAACGTCTGCATTGGTACGACGACATGTCGCACAAAAATGCGATTCTCGAACACTATCTGCAAGACGAATCGATGGGGCAAGCCGTCGTGTTTACCGCGACGCAAATCGAGACCGATGAGCTGGCCGACGAGCTGCGCCAATCGGGCTATGCTGCTGCCGGCTTGCACGGCGCGATGCCACAAGTGGTGCGCAATCGTCGCCTGCAA
>JAYWAQ010000346.1:0-5116 GCA_043782305.1 Burkholderiales bacterium | reverse complement strand
CGTGTAACCTATCGCAACTTTTTCCAACCCGAGAAGCGCTGGCAGTTCAGTGGCATTCGGTTAGCCAGATAGAGGCTTTTCATGGCGACACATCACTTGATTACGACCCACCGTATCGCCGACATAGCCGATGCCAAACCCGCACGCAGCTTCACAATTACGAACGCGCTTAAGCTCGACGCCAAGACCGAGCTTGATGCGCTGGAGCGTGGTCTTCTTGCGCCTGCTGCAAGCATTCCACCAAAATTCTTCTATGACGCGATTGGCTCGACACTCTACAACGCTATTGTGCTAACGCCGGAGTATTACCCGACGCGTACCGAGGCCGCGATCTTCGAAAAATACCGCAGCGAAATCGCATCGGCTATCGGCACCGGCAAGCAATTCGTAGATTTAGGGTCAGGCGACTCGGTCAAAGCAGAGGCATGGTTCGGCTCGCTCAAGCCCTCGCGCTACGTCGCCGTCGACATCTCGGAAAGCGCTGCGCAAGAGGCGCTAGCGCGGCTCGCGGGCAACGCTGACGCGCCGGAACTTGCGGGCCTCATCACCGATTTTTCACGAGTGCTCGACGTTACCGCTGTTACGCAAAAAACTCCCACCGTTTTCTTCTATCCCGGCTCATCAATCGGCAACTTTTTGCCAGACGAAGCGCTGTGGTTTTTGAAGCAGATTCGCGCGCATTGTGCCGCGCCCAACAGCGGCTTGCTCATCGGCATTGACGCGAAGAAGGACGCGGCAAGACTGGACGCGGCCTACGACGATGCGCTGGGGGTCACCGCGTCGTTTAACCTGAATACGCTGCGCCATGTCAATCAGTTGCTGGGTACGGACTTTGACGTGCGCGACTGGCAGCATCGCGGGTTTTATAACGCTGCGTTAGGTCGTATCGAAATGCACGTCGAAGCGCGACAGGATGTCACCGTACGGGTTCGGGGAGCGCTTCGAACATTCGCGAAAGGCGAGCGAATTCACACCGAAAACTCTTACAAATATTCGCCCGACCATTTCCGCAGCATGCTGCTAGAAGCGGGATTCACGAAGCCACAACTTTGGCAAGATGAGCAGAAGGATTTCAACGTGTTTTACGGCAAGGCGTAGCGACGTTCGCCGGACTGAGTTCCACGTCTTCGCCACCCATTCAGCTGCATTTCGACAACCTACATCCGCGTAAACAAATGCGCGTACTGACGTGACACTTGCACTTTGTCTTTCACACCTTTGAGCGAGAGCATGACGCGGCCTGTGAAGTCGCGATCTGCGGTGACGACTGAGCGCATGTTGACAATCGTTGATCGGTGAACCTGCACGAAGAGATTCGGGTCGAGCTGATCGGCCAATTCTTTGAGCGAAATGCGGATCAATTGCTCGCCGTCTGGGGTGTAGAGCGAGACGTATTTGTCCTGAGCTTGCAGATGCGTAACCTCGTCCACGGGCACGATGCGCACGGTGTCACCGATGCCGGCGCGGAAAAATTTCAGGTAAGAAGCGCCGCCAACACTGCCGCCGCCAGCGAGGCGTTTAATCAGGTCAAGCGCACGCGTGAGTTCGCTGGTTTCTGGTTCCAGTTCGGTCACGGTTAATCGCTTTTTGAGACGCTCAACGGTTTCGGCGAGGCGCTGATCGTTGACTGGCTTCACCAGATAATCCACCGCTTCGCGCTCGAACGCTTGCACTGCGTATTCGTTGTACGCGGTGACGAACACCACCAGCGGACCTGCTCCTGAACCTGTCCCCGCCAGACGCTCCGCCACTTGCAGCCCGGTCAGGCCGGGCATGCGAATATCGAGAAACAGAACGTCGGGCGCATGTTGATCCACGGCATGAATCGCGGCGGGACCGTTGCCTACAACGTCCACGATGCGCAATTCCGGCCAGGTGCGGACGAGTGCATCCTTTAGCGCCAACGCCAAATGGGATTCGTCTTCGGCGATCAGCGCAGTGAAGCTGGACATAAATTACCTAACGAAAGATTAACAGCTTATTGACTAAAGCACCGTTTCATTGGGGCTGGATGCCTATTTTTACATTTATTGACTTTTGCCATTTATCGACGCTAGCCCAATATTGAAGGTCGTTTCGCCATAAAGCTGCTGCGTCGGAGCCGGGACAAAAAGCGTGATTTTTGTACCCGTTTCTGGTTCGGAAAGTTGGTCTATCGTAAGCCGCGCCGCGTCGCCGTAAAGCGCTTTCAATCGTGCGCGAACATTCGCCAGGCCGCTGCCGCTGCCAGCCGTGGCGGTCGCCACGCCAAAGCCCAATCCGGTGTCAGCAATCTCGATTCTCAGCGCGTCGTCGTCGACGTACGCCGACACGGTGACATTGCCGCCTTCAATCTTCGGCTCCAGCCCATGCTTGATCGCGTTCTCGACGAGCGGTTGCAGCAGCATCGGTGACAGCGGCATGGCGCGCACTGCGTCAGAAGCTTCGAGCGAATACCACAGCCGTTCCCCCATGCGGATGCGCAAAATTTCCAGATAATCGGCGATGATTTCCAGCTCATCGCCAACGGTCGCGTGCTCACGGCGCGACGCGTCCAGCGTGTGGCGCAAGTAGCCGATCAAGCGCTCGGTCATATGCTTCGCGGTCTTCGGTTCGCGCTCAATCAGGCTGACCACGTTCGACAGCGTGTTGTAGAGAAAGTGTGGCTCGACTTGAGCGCGCAGAGTTTTCAGTTCCGCCGTCGCGAGCTCTTTGTCGGAACGTGCAGCGGCGGCTTCCAATTCAGCGCGTTCGCGGCGCTCAATTTCGCGCTTTCGGCTCGCCTCGGTTGCCTCCCACATCGCCCAGCCAATCGCAATCGAGATGGAGGCGGCGAACACAAATTCGCGCCACCCTTGACTGAAACTGAACAGCAGCGTGCCGCCGCTAAGCACCGCCAGTGCGAGCATAAACCCGATGTAAATACCGCACACTGGAAACACCAGACTTAGCATCAGCGGATGCATCAGGATCGGCGCCCACGAGCGCTTGCGCCGCGATGTGCGAATCACCAGTGTGTACATGAAATGCTGAACGTAACCAATCGACACTGTGAAGACGGCAATCTCCTGAACGCGAGTCCACGAAAGCCGTCCGCCAAAGGCCGCGATGGTCAACGCGATCAACACGATGATCACGCCGCACATGATGGCCGTGAGCACGATACTGCGCAGTTGCGACGGCTGCCAGCGCCGGAAAAACGGGATCACCTGCAACGGGTGATAGTCCGTTCCAGGCTTGAGTCTGGCTTCGATTCTTGCGTCCACGCTGGGCTTTATTTGACTAGGCAGCGATGGCGGTTTGCGACAGACGATTCATCCGAAACAGTGTAGCCGCCCGTCCGATGAACACGCCAGAGAGCGCGCCCAGTATCAGCGCCGGGCCAACCTGCCACGCGAGTTGGCTGCGATACGATGGATTAATGGCGAGCACCACGTTGATCACGTAGTTCAGCAAAAATATCGCGAGCATTAGCAGCATCGGCATTGCGCTGCCCGGCATGTGCAGTTGGTCTCCGCTAGCCTCGTAGCGCGCGCCGCCGGTCGGTTGCCACACAAAGAACGTGACGGCGGCGAGGCCGATCAGGGACGCCGCCCACGTAGCGAAGCCCACCGGCCCACGGCGTGCTGCCGTCAGGCCGACGAACAGAAATACGACGGGAGCGATCAGCACCGAGTAACGCCTGACGACTCGCGCCGTCATTTGCTTGCTGCCCAGATAAATCAGGGCCGCCAAAATGGCCCACACCCAGATGGGCGTTCCTTTAAGGATTTGGATTGCGAATTCACTCATCATTAACTCCGTTGCGGCTTGGTTTCGATGAGTGAATGTTTGCGTGCCGGAGCGCAGGTGTCAGCGACTTGCGACGAATGGCGCGAGCCCGGCGCGAGTGGTGCGATGTCGGAGTGAGCGGCAGAGGAACCAGGCGGCCTAGTGGGAACTGGTTTCGCCACGTTTCCGCTTCTAGCGCTACTTCTTCTTGCTAAACCGCTCCATCGCCGTGACGATTTCAGCACGCGCATCTGCGGCCTCAGTCCAGCCGAGAACCTTGACGAACTTGCCTGCTTCCAGATCTTTGTAGTGCTCGAAGAAGTGCGTGATACGGTCAATCTCAATCGGCGGCAAGTCACGCGGGCTTTGCACGTTGCGATAAATGCTGGTCAATTTGTCCACCGGCACCGCGAGGATTTTTTCGTCACTGCCCGCTTCGTCCTGCATTTTGAGCATGCCAATCGGGCGGCAGCGCACCACAACGCCCGGCATCAGCGGCACCGGCGAGAGCACCAGCACGTCGGCCGGATCGCCGTCGCCTGACAGCGTGCGCGGGATGTAGCCGTAATTGCACGGGTAATGCATCGCGGTTGACATGAAGCGATCCACAAAAATCGCGCCGCTTTCCTTGTCCACTTCGTACTTAATTGGCTCGCCATTCATCGGAATTTCGATGACTACGTTGATGTCGTTGGGCGCGTCGCGACCGGCGGAGAGTTTGTCGAAGCTCATGGCGTGTGTATCGCTCTTGGGTTGTGGAATCCAGCGATTTTAGTCGCCTGATGCTGGCTGGAAACTGACGCGCAACCCGCGTGTTACCGTCATGGCCGATATAATCGGGCCCAAAGCGAATCACCCTTCCACCGCCCCTCGGGGTCATTTCCGTAACCGCCAGCGCCCGCTCACAACGGCGCGACGTGGTTAGCGACATGACGACGCTGCGGGGCACTGCATCAACCAGCGTTGTCGAAAGGCAGCGGCTGGCGCGATGCGCCTACCTAGGTTTTGCCGAGTGATCAAAGCATTCATCGAGCGCGTCCTTCCGAAAAAAACTGCCGTCCGCAAGGAACATTCCGGTAAATCGCTGGGGATTCACAGCGAGCACATGAGCAAAAACGCCGTTTATGTCTGCGATAAATTGCAGCGCGCGGGATTCGAGGCCTATATCGTAGGCGGTGCAGTGCGGGACGCTTTGCTGGGCGTGATACCCAAAGACTTCGATGTGGCCACCAACGCCCGCCCCGAAGACGTAAAGCACGAGTTTCGTCGCGCCTTCATCATCGGACGTCGTTTCCGGCTTGTGCATGTGATGTTTGGCGACGAGACCATTGAAGTCTCGACGTTTCGCAGCAATACGGTTAAAGCG
>JAYWAQ010000345.1:0-5123 GCA_043782305.1 Burkholderiales bacterium | reverse complement strand
GAGTTGCGCATTTGCGAGGGACGGGGAATCGTCGTTGATTCGTGGTTGCATCTCCTGATTTTCGAACGAAATCGCAGAGTTGCTCAGCTAATTCCATTTCTAATCCAATAGGAGACTAGGCGCCGCTTTTGCCAAAATCGCGCAGACAGTGCGTTAGCACGGCTAGGAGCAGCAACAACGTATCGTATTGAATTAGAAATGGAATAAATTATTCTTCGTTCAAATGCCACGCCTTCACACCGACTAATCGATGATGCCACAACCGCCTTTTCAACCGACTGTGCTGTGGCTCACCGGATATTCCGGCGCAGGAAAAACCACTATTTCCAAGCTTTTGAGCGTGGCGCTGGACCAAGCGGGCAGCAAATCGGTTGTGCTTGATGGCGATCAGATTCGGCGCGGCCTTTGCCGCGATTTGAGCTTTTCGGACGTGGATCGTACGGAGAATATTCGTCGCGTCGCCGAGGTTGCACGCGTGCTGGTAAATAGTGGTGTTTTGGCAATCGTGGCGCTCATCTCACCGCTCCGCAAGGACAGGGAAATGGCACGCGCGAAGTTCGAAGCAGGATCATTTGTTGAAATATTCGTCGACACGCCACTGGCGGTCGCCGAAGCGCGCGACGTCAAGGGGCATTACCGTCGCGCGCGAGCCGGGCAGCTTACGCAATTTACAGGTGTCGATTCAGCCTACCAACCGCCCTTGAAGCCGGAGATTCATATCGACACGACGGTGCTTTCCGCGATGGAGGCCGCCCAACGAATCATGCTTTATCTTGGGCAGAATCGATGTTCACCGTAGCGTTCGGTAACGAAGCTCTTTGAGGATCAACTTATCGCTGAAACTCTTATCTCACTTGGGCTAGATGTCGATATAGTTCAAAGTCAACAATTAACTTTTCAAAGCTTTAACCCGTGTGTAAAGGCAGTTTTCGGAAAAAGCTGTAACCCGAAATCAGTGAATCCCGCCCGAGCGAATCACGCCCACAGCTAGTCCTTCAATCGCGAAATCATTCACCTGCGGATCGACGATGATCGGCGACAGCGCGTCGTTCTCGGGCAGCAGCTCAATGGCGTTACCCTTGCGCTTCAAGCGTTTAACCGTGACCTCATTGTCGATGCGCGCCACGACCACCTGACCGGAGCGCGCCTCTGTCGTTTTGTGAACGGCTAACAGGTCGCCATCCATGATGCCGATGTTGATCATCGAATCGCCCTTCACCTTGAGCAAATAGTCCGCCTTCGGTGAGAACAGGGCAGGGTCCACCTTGTGCCGCGACTTGATATTTTCCTCGGCCAAAATCGGCGAACCCGCAGCCACACGCCCGATCAGCGGCAAACCGGGCAGACCCGCCTGCTTTAGCTGAATGCCGCGCGACGCGCCGGGCAGGATGTCCAGAATGCCCTTCCGCTCCAGCGCGCGCAGATGCTCTTCAGCGGCGTTGGCGGACTTGAAGCCCAGCTTTTCCGCGATCTCGGCGCGCGTCGGCGGAAAGCCGCAGCGCTCCATAAAGTCCTGAATCAGGGCAAGAATTTCAGCCTGGCGGGCGGTCAAAGGACGCATCGTGCTCTCCAATTAATTTAAACATTGCGCTTGACTCGAAAACTGTTTTCTTATACAGTGCGCATCCATACAGTGAATTCTATCCAGTGCTGTGAATAAAAGCAAGGGATGGCATTCAAATGACCCGATTCGTTTTGCCGAACACATTTCGGCCGCCTGCGAGGCACCTTTCCTAAAGCTGGTCGCTCTATTTAGGAATGCGCAGGCGGTCAACCGCAACCAGCTGGTTGTGAAACCTACAATCAAAGGACTTTCAAAATGAGCAAAGAACTCCCCATGGATGACCGCAAAAAAGCGCTAGCTGCCGCGCTCTCACAAATCGAAAAACAGTTCGGCAAGGGCTCCATCATGAAGATGGGCGAGGGCAACCTTGAGCTCGACATTCAACCCGTTTCCTCGGGCTCGCTGGGCCTGGACATCGCGCTTGGAATCGGCGGTCTGCCACGCGGTCGCGTCGTCGAAATCTACGGCCCGGAATCGTCGGGCAAAACCACGCTGTGCTTAAGCGTAGTCGCGGAGATTCAAAAATTGGGTGGTGTGGCCGCCTACATCGATGCCGAAAACGCGCTCGATCCGATCTACGCCGCAAAGCTCGGCGTGAACGTGCCCGACATGCTGATCAGCCAGCCGGACACCGGCGAGCAGGGTCTTGAAATTGCCGACATGCTGGTGCGCTCGGGCGGTGTTGACATCGTCGTGATCGACTCCGTCGCCGCGCTCGTGCCCAAGGCCGAGATCGAAGGCGAAATGGGCGATCAGCTCCCCGGACTGCAAGCGCGCCTGATGAGCCAGGCGCTGCGCAAACTCACCGGCAACATCAAGCGCACCAACACGCTCGTCATCTTCATCAACCAGATCCGCATGAAGATCGGTGTCATGTTCGGCAGTCCTGAGACCACCACCGGCGGCAATGCGCTCAAGTTCTATGCCTCAGTGCGTCTGGACATTCGCCGTATCGGTGCGATCAAAAAGGGTGACGAAATCGTCGGTAACGAAACCCGCGTCAAAGTCGTCAAAAACAAGGTCGCCCCGCCGTTCAAGGAAGCCTTGTTTGACATCATGTACGGTCAGGGCATCTCCCGCCACGGCGAAATCATCGACATGGGCGTCGAGCACGGCTTCATCGAAAAGTCCGGTGCGTGGTACAGCGCGGGCGGCAATCGGATCGGTCAAGGCCGCGACAACGCCCGCGAATACCTCCGCGAAAACCCTGCACTGTCGAAAGAGATCGAAGACAAGATTCGCGCAAAAGTTGGCATCACGATTGGTGGTGCGGTGTCGAAAGACGAAGGCTCGCCGGACGAATAAAGCTTTGGGCTGCTGCGCGAGCGCATTGCGGCATTGTGTCAGGGCTCACATACGTCAGTACGTGTAGCCCGAAAGTGACTTGCACTGCATCCCGGTCGTTACGCCCCCTACGTCGGCCAGTGAATGCTATTCGTGCGTCGCTGAGCTCTGTCCCCTCTCTACTCGCGGGAGAGCGGGCCAAACTTGGCCCTAGTGACGGCCGGGGTGAGGGGGCGATCGAACTGAGATCGACGTTACCTATAGGAGTTCATAGATGTACGTTCTCTACGGAAGCCAGGGTTCAGGCTCAGCCGCTATCGAAGTCGCGCTGGAACGCTGCAAAGCACCCTACAGAGTCGTTCGCGCGTCCACGTGGGAACCGGACTCGGCGCTCGCTGAACTGGCGCACATCAACCCGCTCAAGCAAATCCCCACGTTGGTCCTGCCATGTGGAACGGTGATGTCGGAGAGCGTAGCGATCCTCATCCATCTGGGACTCACTTTCCCCGAGGCGAGTTTGCTGCCAGCTAACGACGCACTACGTGCCCGCTCGCTGCGTGGCCTCGTCTTCATCGCCGCAAACTGCTACTCCGCTGTCAGCGTATCGGACTTCCCGGAGCGCTGGTGCGCAGAGCCCGATGAAGCGAGCAAGGAGCGCGTGCGCAAGGCCGCTCGACAGCAGCTCCATCGTCATTGGGAAATCTTCGCCGACCTGTTTGATGCGGCGCCGTACCTCGAAGGCGAAACACCGGGCGCACTCGACTTCCTCGCCGCAGTTGTCTCGAAATGGTCGGGAACGCGCACCCACCTGAAGGTCAACCGCCCGCAGTTTCTTGACACCTTGCATCGCATTGAAGCGCACCCTGACGTAGCGCCAGTTTTCGCTCGCCATTGGAACGCTTAGGCACGGTGCGGGTCTTAGTCAACATAGTGTCAACGTCGTGAGCATCATCACACCGCCGCAAGGGAGACGATATGCAACTCGCATTCAGCTTTCAAAGACCACCCGCGATGCCCTCCGGGTCAGGCAAAGTGTTCGATAATCTGCTGATGTCTAGCGACGAAAAGCCGGATCCAGCGAAGGCAGCGGCCGAAGCGGAAGCAGCGAGCAAGCTCCGCAACAAGGCACTGCGCCTCTTGACCACGCGCGAGCATTCGCGCGAGGAGCTCATGCGCAAACTCGCGCAGGCCAAAGCACGCCGCGCCCGAAACGAGGCGAGAGCACCCGCGCCCGCCAAAGACGACATATCGCGATTGATCGATGATCTGGTCACTCAGGGGTGGCAATCCGATGACCGTTACGCTGAAGCCGTGGTTCGTCGTCTCACCGGCCAAGCCAGTCGCCGTTTCATTGAGGACAAACTCGCGCAAACAGGCATCAAGAAGGACGTTGCGCAGCTTGCGCTTGAAGGGCTGCAACAGGACGAAAACGAAGTCGCCAAGGCGCTCTGGGAGCGCCGCTTCGGAAACGTTCCGTCGGACGACAAGGAGCGACAAAAGCAGATTCGTTTTTTGTTGAGCCGGGGATTTCACCTGGGAGATGCGTTCAAAATTGTCCCGCGTATCCCTTTCCCGACGCCAACTGCGGAGGTTACAAACGCAGATGGAGCGCCCACCGAACCTGCCGTGCAAGACGCTCAGCGCACTTCGCGCACCGGCATGCAACGCAGCGCCTGGGGCAGCAAGAGCAGTGGCAAAAACGGAAGCGGCTCAACGTTTGGCCGAGGCGGCAAAAAAAGCAAAGAGAGCAGCACCAGTACGAGCAGCAAGATTTTCCGGCGCACGCCGGACTGATTTTCAGCCTCGCTTCGCGACATTCCCTGTAGGAGCGGCTCTGCCGCGACCCAGCCCAACTTCGCGACGGTGGTCGCGGCATATGCGCTCCCACATCAGCCGGGGTTAAGCGGCCAGCATTGGCGGCGTGCCCCAGCGTCAAACGCCCGTTCATCGCACGTGCCGATGCTCCGTCCGCTCGCTCACCGTTTCGTCGCGCGACGCTCCGCTCGCGCGCAAACCGGCGCATTTGTCGCTAAGCTAGCTGCGTTCGCGTCCTCATCTGCGTTATTCGCGACGTTAGGGCATCTCTAAAAATTCGTTTTTGGGGATGCAGTGTTAGGCGCGGGGCGCGCAGCAACCGCAATGTACGCTCTGGCACATGAGGATTGCGAGCACTCCGCAACGACACAATGCGCCCCACAAACGAATTTTTAGAGATGCCCGTTAGCCGCAAGAGAAGCCCATATGTCCGCCTCCCAATTTCCGCCACTCACCAGCA
>JAYWAQ010000344.1:0-5128 GCA_043782305.1 Burkholderiales bacterium | reverse complement strand
AGCGCGGTGTGCGTCCAATCGGGCTCTGATCAACGTTGATTACTTTGTCGAACGTTTCGAGACCGCTGATGCTCGTGTGCGGCGCGGGCTCTTCGAGGCTGCGATAGATTTTTTTCGCGGCGGCGCGATAGAGCGTGTCGTTCACCAGCGTCGATTTGCCGGAGCCGGAAACACCTGTGACGCAGGTGAGCAACCCAATTGGAATGCTGACGTCAACGTTCTTCAGATTGTTGCCGCGCGCGCCGTGAACGGTGATTTGCTTCTCGGGGTTTGCCGGGATGCGGCGCTTCGGCACCGGTATCTGCATCTCGCCAGAGAGGTATAGCCCGGTCAATGATTTCTTGTTCTTTTTGATGTCGGCGGGCTTGCCGTGCGCGATGATTTCACCACCGTGGATGCCGGCTGCGGGGCCAAGATCAACGACGTAATCGGCGGCCATGATCGCGTCTTCGTCATGCTCCACCACGATTACCGTGTTGCCGAGATCGCGCAGGCGTTTGAGCATTTCCAGCAGGCGATCATTGTCGCGCTGGTGCAGGCCAATCGAGGGCTCGTCGAGCACGTACATCACGCCGGTGAGACCAGAGCCGATCTGCGAGGCGAGGCGAATACGCTGCGCCTCACCGCCGGAGAGCGTTTCCGCGCTGCGATCCAGCGACAGATATTCGAGGCCAACATTGTTCAAAAAGCCAACGCGGTTTTTGATTTCCCAGATGATGCGTTCTGCGATTTTTTGCTTGGCGCCGGTCAGCTTGAGCGTGTCAAAAAACTTGGCGGTATCGAACAGCGCGAGGCGACTCACCTCAAAAATTGCGGCGTCGCCAACCTTCACGAATCGCGCTTCGCGACGCAGCCGTGCGCCCTTGCAATCGGTGCACGGGCTGCGGCTCATGTACTTCGACAGCTCTTCGCGCACGGCGGAGGACTCGGTCTCGAGGTAGCGGCGACGGAAGTTCGGCAGCACGCCTTCGAACACGTGCTTGCGCTTTTGGATCTTCCCCTTTTCGCTCACATAATCGAATTCAATTTCTTCGATTCCGCTGCCAAAGATGATCGCGTTTTGCGCTTCGTCGGGCAGTTCGGCGAACGGCGTTTCAATATCGAAACCGTAGTGCGCGGCGAGGCCCTGCAGCATCTGAAAGTAAAAAATGGTGCGCCGATCCCAGCCTTTGATCGCACCACTAGCAAGCGAAAGTTCGGGATGCGCCACGATGCGCGACGCCTCAAATTCATCGATCTCACCGAGACCGTCACAGGTCGGGCACGCGCCCATCGGCGAGTTGAACGAGAACAGGCGCGGTTCGAGTTCGGCAAGCGAGTAATCGCAGATCGGGCAGGCGAATTTCGACGAAAAGAGCTGCGACGCAGGTTTTGCCGCATCAGCGCCCTCCTCCGCGTCCATCATCACAACCAGCGCGCGACCATTGCCCATGCGACACGCCGTCTCGAACGATTCGGCAAGCCGCTGCTTGGCGTCAGGGCGAACCTTCAGACGATCAACGACGACTTCAATCGTGTGCTTGTGATTCTTTGCGAGCTTGGGCGACGGCTCCAGCTCCTCCACTTCGCCGTCGATACGAACCTTGGTGAATCCCTTCGCCTTCAACTCGATGAACAGTTCCGCATGTTCGCCCTTGCGATCCGCGAGCACCGGCGCGAGCAGCATGATGCGCGATTCCGGCGTGTAGCCCAGTACCGTATCCACCATCTGCGAAATCGTCTGTGACGACAGCATGATCTCGGGATGATTCGGGCAATACGGATCGCCAACGCGTGCGTACAACAGGCGCAGGTAATCGTGAATTTCGGTGACCGTGCCGACGGTGGAGCGCGGGTTGTGGCTAGTCGCCTTTTGCTCAATCGCGATGGCCGGCGCGAGGCCTTCGATCAGGTCCACGTCCGGCTTGTCCATCATCTGCAAAAACTGCCGTGCGTAGGCCGAGAGCGACTCGACGTAGCGGCGCTGCCCTTCGGCATACAGCGTGTCAAACGCGAGCGAGCTCTTGCCGGATCCCGACAAGCCCGTAATTACCACGAGCTTGTGCTTGGGAATATCAATGTTGATATTTTTGAGGTTGTGCGTGCGTGCGCCGCGTACGCGCAAAAAATCCATCGATATCGACACAGAGAAAACCACTTACGCCCGCGACGGGCAACTCGGCATTATGACGCGGCGAAGCAGTGAGCGTAAGTCCGGGCGTGGGTCAAACGCACAAGCGGCATGGCCTGGCCACGCTTTTGCGACACATAGAGCGGTCACAGCAGCGCGTTGAAGGCATCCCGTCAGGCGTCCAGAGGTGCGTTCTCACGCAACGCCTTCGCGCGGAACACACTCGCGCGCCAGCGAACGAGCCCGATTGCGTAGCCAACGTAGTAACCCGCGAGCAGTCCGAAGACCGCCAGCGTGAGCGGGCTGCGCGCGAAATCGGCCGTGGTGTGCGTCGCCGACGGATTGATCACATAAATCTCAATAAAGCGATAAATAATCCGCCCAACGAACAACAGCGACAAGGCAATGCCGAGGTGCGCGTTCGGCGTGTAGAACAGCGCTTGCGGCGTTGGCTCAAATTCTGTTTTGCGCAAACCGTAGATGGCGAGCGCCCCGCCGACTGCTAGGCCAGTCACGAGCAATGCGAGACGCTCAACATGCGTGAACGACGCAAAGGCGAGTAGCACAACCAGCGTCGGGAAGAGAATCAGCGTGACCCAGGGCCGCACTCTGGACAGTCGCTGGCGGCCTACCATGCGGCGGAAACGCTTGTAGACGCGCCACGCGATGAGTGGCAGCAATACCAGCAAAATGAGCGCTGATTTATCGGGTGACATTCGTCGAGGTTTTCGCCGGTTCGGGTTTGTGAATCAGTAGCGCCCAGAACGTGTAGATCGAAACTGCCGTGCCAATCGGGAAGATGAACAGTTGCAGCGCACTCAGGGCAATCAGCGCGGGGCGCGCCCAGCCGTGTGCCGCTGGATTTGGCTGAATAAGCGCGACGCTCGCCGCGATTTCGAGACCGGAGGCGGTGAGCAGGATCAGGGCAATCGGGATACCAAACATCGTGAACAGTTCAGGGATAAATGTGCCCGCGAACAGAGATGCAATCTGCGCCGCGAGATACCAGAGAACGGCGACGATGCCAAACACAAAGAGGCCTGCAACGAGATGCAGCCAGCCGGTGATGATTTCGTGGGTACGCATGTGCTGGATGTCGGCGGCGTTACGCGCCAACGGCCTGATAAACGAGACGCTTGAACTCGAACGAGAACGGATGCCAGAACGCCATGACGCGTTGCGTCATAACGACCGCGGCCAGATTGTTGCGTGGCGAGATCCACCAGTGTGTTCCCGCGAGGCCGCCCCACTGAAATTCGCCAGTCGCGCCTTGCGGTTCAAGTGCCGACGGCGCGTGCGTCACCGACCCGCCCAGCCCGAAACCTTTGCCGGGAACGTCGCCCTGCGTCGCAAAGCGAACACTCACGCCCTCCGCCAGTTGATTCGTCATCATTTGCGCGATGGTTTCCGACTTCAACAATGTTTCACCACCGGGCACAAGACTGCGCATCAGCGCGACCATGTCAGCGAGCGACGTGACCAGTCCGCCCCCGCCCGAAAGCTTCGGCACAGCAAGCAGATAAGCGCCCGGATACGGCGAGTTATCGACGCGCGTCAAGCCCGGTTTCAGCTCATCAATGATGTCCGCGCCACGGTAGTACGCGACTAGACGATGCTGCTGATCGGTTGGCACGACGAAGGTTGTGTCGATCATGCCGAGGCGATCAAAAATATGGGCCTTTATGAACGCGTCGAAGCGCTCATTGCTAACGATTTCCACGAGACGCGCCAACACGTCCGTCGCCACCGAATACTCAAACGAAGTACCGGGATGAAACAAGAGCGGCATATCAGCCAGCGCGTCCACCATGTCGGCCAGCGTCCGCGTCGGGCCGAATATTTTGCGCTCGTTGTACGCGCTAAAAATCAGCGTGCCGGGATCGAACAGACCATAGCTCAAACCGGCGCTGTGAATCAGCAAATGACGAATCGTGATTGAGCCGTTGGCGGGCTCGGTGTCCGCCAGCGTTTTCGCGCCCGCCTTCAATACCCGGCGATTCGCGAGCTGCGGAATGTAGCGCTCGATCGGATCGTCAAGTTTGAGTTTGCCCGCCTCGAACAGTAGCAATACGGCGCACGATGTGACTAGTTTTGTGTTGGAGAAGGCGCGGAACAGATGATCGGTCGTGAGCGGAGTTTTCTCTTCACGATCCGCCCAGCCAACGCAATTCACATCCACCAGATCGCGCCCCTGAAGGACAGCCCAGGAAACGCCCGAAAGCAGCTCGCGATCCACATAGCTTTGCATCGAAGCCCGCACGGCGTCAAAGTCGTAGCGGGTGGTTTTGACAGTCAGTTCATGCATGCGAGGCGCTCGACAAGTGGATCGGTGATTTCAAAAATGAATGTAGCGCAATTTAGCGATCTGCTACGTCCCACCAGCGGCGACTGCACGTTTTGCGATAATCTTCTGGTCTTAAGTAGGCGTGGCGAGGGCTGCGCTCATGTTCGTGGCGGTCTACTCAATAACCCCGCCACTTGATTGATAGAAGGAGAAAACGATGGCATCCATCAACCGTGTCACCCTGATTGGCAACCTCGGCCGCGACCCCGAAATGCGCTACCTGCCCAGTGGCGAAGCCGTAGCGACTTTTTCTGTGGCCACCACCGAGCAGTGGAAAGACAAGAGCGGCGGCAAGCAGGAACGCACGGACTGGCACCGCATCGAGTTCATCGGTCGCACGGCTGAGGTCTGCGGCGAATACCTGAAAAAAGGCGCGCCGGTTTACATCGAGGGCCGCATTCAGTACGATAAATGGACCGATAAAGAAGGCGTCGAAAAAACGATGACCAAGATTCGTGGCGACCGTATGCAGATGCTTGGCGGACGCACTGGCGGTGGCGGCAGCGATACGCCGTACGACGATCAAGAAAAAGGTGGCTCGACGCCGCGCTCAACCGGACAGCCGATGGGCTCGGGTTCGGCGGCTGGAACGGGTGCGCCGAAGAAAGCCAAGCTGGACGATTTTGACGACGATATCCCGTTCTAGTCGGTCGTTGCTTCGTTCAGGCAATCAA
>JAYWAQ010000343.1:0-1816 GCA_043782305.1 Burkholderiales bacterium | reverse complement strand
TCATTGGCACTTTTGACGCAGATTTCGCAGATAGTTTGTGGATTTACGCAGATTTTTCACGAAAGCGTATTCAAAAAATCCGCGGTCATCTGCGCAATCAGCGTAATTTGCGTCAAGAACAACGGCGTCACAATAATTCGCATCAGCGTGGTGCGGCAGTCGTCTCTAACGGAGAATTTCCGCTTAAAGGCATGGATCGACAAATGCTTCAGGTATGGCAAAGCGCGCATCGTACTCAATTCCGGCGAGATACAGTCCGGCGGGTGAAAACGTAGGCGCGGCGAGCTTGCGATCTTTTTGTGCGATCAAGTCACGCAGCCAACTGCTCGGCTGGCGGCCACTGCCAATGTAGACCAGCGTGCCGATGATGTTGCGGATCATGTGATGCAGAAAAGCGGTAGCGTGAAAGTCAAAACGCAGCACCGCGCCCTGTTGCCGCACGAATGCGGAATGGATCGTTTTGATGGGAGACTTCGCTTGGCAATCCGCCGCCCGAAAGGCGCTGAAATCGTGGGTGCCCGACAGCGCAGGAAGGGCGGCTTCGATGCGCGCCACGTCAAGTGGCCAGTGCGTCCAGCCAATGCGCCCGGTGTGCAGGCCTGGCCGTTGCGGGCGTGATGCGAGCAGGTACACATAGCGCCGCGACTGCGCAGCAAATCGCGCGTGACAATCGTCCACAACCGGAACGGCCCAGCGAATCGAGACGTCATCTGGCAAAAACTGATTACCGCCACGAACCCACGCGGTGGCTTCACGTTCGACCTGAGTTTCAAAATGCACCACCTGCAATGACGCATGAACGCCTGTGTCGGTGCGGCCCGCAGCAATCACGCTGATGGGCACGGTGGCTATATTGGAGAGCGCTGTTTCCAGTGCTTGTTGAACGGAGGGTTGCTCGACCTGACGCTGCCATCCGCAGAAGGCGGTGCCGCGGTATTCGAGGCCCAGTGCCCAGCGCTGAGTGTCGCGCTGGGGAATGTCCGCCACTACTGACTCTGTTGAAGCGTGCGTGCTTAGCCGCCAAGCTTGGCGAGCATCGCCTTGGCCTCGGCGATTTGCACTTCGTCGCCGTCGTGAATGACTTCGCGCAGAATTTCACGAGCACCTTCTCGGTCGCCCATTTCTTCGTAAGCACGGGCGAGATCGAGTTTGGTCGATGCGTCATGCCATTGACCATCAAGGATCGACGGCGTCGGGTCAACAAACCCCTGACGTCCCGCATCAAAGCTCAGGTCGAGCATCTCAGGACGCATTGACGGGCCCACGGTACCGAGGTTAGTTGGTGTGGCCGTTGAGAAGTCGGTGAAGTCCATACCGGACTCGGACAACTGCCCTGCTGTTGTCGCTTTTTTGAGCGAGGCCTCGAGTTCAGCCAGATCATCTTCGAGCGACTTGCGGCCGCTGGGTGACGCGGGCATTGAAGACGCCACGATGGCCGCAGGCGCAGCAAATTGTGCAAGCGGTGCCGCGACGTACGGTGCGGCAGTGCTCGGAGCCGCTATCGTCATACCGTCAAGCACAAAGTCAAGCGAACCTGACGCAGCGGCAGGCGGTGTGGCTGCCGCCGGTGGCGTCGCGCGGCCCGGCGCGGTCGGTGTGTCGAGTGGCGCGTACGCGATTGCCGCAGACGTGGCAGCCAGTGCGGCAACGGCTGGCGCGACGTACGCCATGTTGCTGGTCGCGGCAGCGCTGCCCGCGGGTGCGCCGCTGGTGCCTACCATTGGATGGCCGGGGAAATGCGCCGCAGCGATGACGGCCAGTTTCTGCTTGTATTCGCCGGTGCGATCCATGGCGACGATGTCGGCGGCGAGCTTGT
>JAYWAQ010000342.1:0-1819 GCA_043782305.1 Burkholderiales bacterium | reverse complement strand
ACAGGCCGTCAACGACGAAGCCCTCATCACAGCCGTCACCCATCTCCCACGCGCCTTCGGCTACTCACGCCTACTTACTGCCACTGACGCCCTGCGCTTCGAGCAGGTACACGCCCTGTCTGTGCAACACCGCTTGCCGCTCACCGCCTGTGGCGACATCCTGACGCACGACAAATCGCGCCAACCGTTGCAGGACATTCTCACCGCAGTGCGCAACAAAACAACCGTTGACGAGCTAGGTGCACTGGCCGAACAAAACGCTGAGCGCGTCCTGCGCACCATCAATTCCCTCGCTCATCTCTATCCGAACGAATTGCTCATCGAGAGCGCTCAAATCGCCGAAACCTGCCGCTTCACGCTGGATGAACTGCGCTATGAGTATCCCGACGAAGTGGTGCCGCCAGGCCACACGGCAACCACCTATCTGCGCGAACAAACCTATCTCGGTGCCCATAAGCGTTACGGCAAACGCATCCCAAATAAAGTTCGGGCATTGCTGGAAAAAGAACTCAAACTGATTGCAGAAATCAAGTATGAGCCGTACTTTCTGACCGTTTACGACATCGTGAAAGAAGCGCGCAGGTTAGACATTCTCTGCCAGGGGCGCGGCTCTGCGGCCAATTCCGCCGTCTGCTATTGCCTGGGCATTACTGAGCTTGACCCGAAGCGAACCAGCGTTCTGTTCGAACGATTCGTGTCCAAAGAGCGCGATGAACCGCCCGACATTGACGTTGATTTTGAGCACCAGCGACGCGAAGAAATTATCCAATACATCTATGAACGATACGGTCGCGAGCGCGCCGCCTTATGCGCGGTTGTCACCTCGTACCGAACCAAAAGCGCCATCCGTGACGTCGGCAAAGCGCTGGGCTTTTCCCTCGATCAAATGGATCGACTCACCAAAAATTTAAGCTGGTGGGACAAGCGCTCGGAGCTACCGCAACGTCTCATCGAGATCGGCTTTGACCCGACCGTTCGTCGCGTCAGACAATTGGTTGAGTACGCACAAACGCTCTACGGATTTCCGCGTCATCTGTCGCAGCACCCCGGCGGCTTTGTCATCGCGCGCTACCGCCTTGATCATCTGGTGCCGATTGAAAACGCCGCGATGCTGGATCGCACCGTTATTCAGTGGGATAAGGATGATGTTGAAGCGCTGGGCCTCATGAAGGTAGACATTCTGGGCCTCGGCATGCTCTCGTGCATCCGCCGCGCGCTGGAGCTCGTCAGTCAGCAGCTGCAAAAACCTTTCGTGATGCAGAACATCACGAAAGAAGATCCCGCTGTGTATCGCATGCTTTGCCGAGGCGAAAGCACGGGCGTTTTTCAGGTCGAATCGCGCGCGCAGATGAACATGCTGCCCCGGCTGAAACCCGTCAATTATTTTGATCTCGTGGTGCAAATCGCCATCGTGCGACCGGGACCGATTCAGGGCGGAATGGTGCACCCGTATTTGAAACGTCGACAGGGCATCGAGAAGGTTCGCTATCCCTCCGACGCAGTGGAGAAGGTACTTAAACGAACACTGGGCATTCCGATCTTTCAGGAACAGGTGATGGAGCTGTCGATGGTCGCGGCGGGCTTCACCGCAGGCGAGGCCGATCAACTACGCCGCTCAATGGCTGCGTGGAAGAAAAAGGGCGGCATGGGTCATCTCGAACAAAAATTGACCGATGGCATGCTCGCTCGCGGCTACACCCTTGAGTTTGCGCATTCAATTTACAAACAGATCGAAGGCTTCGGCAGTTACGGTTTCCCCGAGTCGCACGCGGCGAGTTTCGCCCTGCTCGCCTACGCCTCATCCTGGCTCAAATTTCAC
>JAYWAQ010000341.1:0-5151 GCA_043782305.1 Burkholderiales bacterium | reverse complement strand
GAATCGCCTTCAGTTCAGGCGGTGCGAGCCGCGTTTTTGGATCACGCTGATAGCTCACGATTGTGTAGTCCTGGCCCAGCTCCTCGAGCATCCACGTGATGCGGCGCGACCGGGATTCGTTGAGGTGATGAATTTCGATCATGGTGTAGCTTCTTCTCTTTTGAATGAACTATGAGAGTCTAAACCCGTTTTTCAGGCACATCGCGCTGCAACATTGAGCTACCCATGAAACGATACACAGCCCGACGCGCGCACTTCAAGTAATTACACTCTTGCCTCATGACTGATCGCACCATTCACCCCGACACCCTCCACCGCTGGGTGGCCGATTTATTTTTGGCGGCGGGATCGTCGCATCAGGAGGCGAAGCTCACGGCGGATCATCTCGTGCTGTCGAATCTGAGCGGCCATGATTCGCATGGCGTGGGTATGGTGCCTCGCTACGTGCGCTCGATTAGCGCGGGCGAACTGGTGCTCAATACTGACGTCGAGGTGGTCACCGATACCGGCAGTTTGCTGGTGCTCGATGCGCATTGGGGCATTGGGCAAAGTGTCACGCACCAGGCGATGGAGATCGCGATCAGGCGGGCCAAAGACACGGGTGTGTGCGTGATGGGCTTGCGCAATTCACATCATCTGGGGCGCGTTGGACATTGGGCAGAGCAGGCGATTGCGGAAGGATTGATTTCGATCCACTTTACCAACGCCGTTTCGCAGCACTGGGTGGCCCCGTACGGCGGTGCGGAGGCGCGTTTTGTGACCAACCCCTTTACCGTGGGAATTCCGCGTCCTGCCGCCGATGGCGGGCCGTTCGTGCTCGACTTCGCGACGAGCGCGATTGCGCAGGGCAAGGTGCGCGTCGCCTATAACGCCGGGAAGCAAACCCCGGCGGGCGCATTGATCGATCACGCGGGTAATCCGACAACCGATCCCGCCGTGCTGTTTGAGCCGGTGGATGGACGAATCGGCGCGCTCACGACGATGGCGGCGCACAAGGGTTACGCGCTGGCGATGGTGTGCGAATTGCTCGGCGCTGCGCTCACCGGCGGCGCGGTGACGATCCCGAAAAATCAGCCGAAAGCAGGCGTGTGGAACAACATGCTGACGATCATTTTTGACCCGGCGCGCTTCGGTACCCAGACCGCGTTTGAGTCATCGACGCGAGATTTCGTTGAGTGGGTGAAATCGGCGCGGCTGATGGACGGTCACGACGAAATCCTGATGCCGGGCGACCCTGAGCGGAGGTCTCGCAAAGCTCGCTCGCAGGCGGTGCCGATTGACGAGGGCACGATTGCCGAGATGGATGTTGCCGCGGCGACGGTGCTTGCGTCGAGCGGCAAAGGGCCGGGGGCGTTGTCGGCGCTGATGCACTGAATGGCTTGACCGAAGCGAGTCATCAGCTTTTTCGAAAATTGCTTATTCCGCTGGGGCTACAAGCCATTTACGCGAAAAGTCGATAAGCGCATTTATGTGTAACTAGCCCCTTATGCAGCCGTCTTTTCAGGAAAAAGTTGTATCCGAAAAGATCGTCGCAGGAGCGGCGAACACGGCGAATCGTGTGTTGGAGAATTCGCGGTTTGCACCGCGTCGACATGCCCAGCTAGGGCCGTGCTGACAGCGTAATATCGCCAAATCGCGCGCTGGCCTTTTCGCCCGTGTTGTCGGTATCGACCATGATCGCGATGCCGGAAATTCGCGTCGGCTCCTCACCAAACGCACGTTTGTAATCGTCGTAAATGTCGCGCGTAAAGTTTTTCCACTTACCTACCGATTCCGGGTCGGCATCGACGACGATTTTTTTTACGCGGCCTGTGTACGGGCTGGTGATGATTTCGCCCAGTTTTGCTTTGTGCGTGAACACATACGCGAGCGCCGCATGGGGGGGAACCTCGCCGTAAAGGGCGCTGGCAATAGCGTTCTCGGTTTTTTCACGAAGCGAAGCGCGTTGTGGATCGCTCGAAAACGTCACATACACGCGTGCCACATAGTCGTCACCCGCCTTGGTTTTTGGATCGCTGCTGGCGATCAGGTTGCCGGGACGCCATTTGAAGCGCAAGATCGAGCTGACTTGAGCGTCGCCTTCGAAGCGATAGGTGAGCGCGCCTGCGGCCGCATCGGCCACCGCTTCGAGCACAGTCGCGTTTAACGTGTCGTCGTGAACGTAGCTGTATTTTGTCTCGTGCTTGACACCGCGCAGCGCTTGAAAGCTCCAATCCCGAGGTGCTGAGCCCGCAGCTTTGTTCGAGAACAGCGGAATTTTTGCCGCACTGGGCGCGCTGTTATCTGCGGCGAAAAGTAGCGACGTCGCCGCGCTCACTGCAAGTGTAAATACTGCTAAAAAGATCGTCGCAAAATTTGCCATCGGGATACTGCTTCGGGGGACGACTTACCGTCAAAATCAAGATGCTCGCACACGTTGGCGAATCGTGTCATCAAGTCGCCGTGATCAGCGCCGCCCATGTGCACAAGCGCGTAACGGTAAGTTCCGAGCCACTTGGTTTCGCGCGCGCGCGAAGTACTGTGTTTGATGTCTAGAAAGAGCTTTGCGTCGGCGTAGGTTTTCGTGAGCCAGCGCTGTTCGTGCTCAGGCGGGGGCTCTTTGACCGCATCACCAAACTCGCGAAATACAAAGCTCGCTGCCGAACCGAATTTGCCTTGACGGCGCGGCCACTCTGGCGTTTTTCCAAGCGCCAAGTCAAGCTCCAGCGCCCAGAGGCTTTTGCCATCCACGCGTTCATACAAATCGGAAAACTGCCCCGCCATGCGCGGGTTGATTTCGATAATGGTGATGCGTTCGGTCTTGGGATCAAAGAACAGTTCTACGTTGAACGTGCCATGCGTCAAGCCAACTGCTTCTACTGCACGCTTTGCCACGGCTTCCAGTTTTGCGACGTGATTCGCAGCTAGTTGCGACGGATATTCAAAGCGCATGAACGCATTGGTTCCCGGATACATCACCGAGTCCACGGTGCCCAGAATATTTACCTCACCGTTGTACGCATACCCGTCAACGCAGAACTGCAACGCGCCGTCAATGCACGCTTCTGCAATGAAGCAGTCGGCGTCAATCTCACAATCGATATGTTTGACTGATACACGCCGAAACGGCCAGGTGAGCCGTTTGATGATAATTTTTTCCCATATCCGAAACTTCAAGTGAGCGCGCAACGCTGCTTCGTCCTGACAACGCTTCGCCAACACCGAAAACGCCGCTTTCACCGGTTTCACGAAGATCGGGTAATCGATAGTGATCGCTTTTGTGACGTCAGCGTCGTAGCGAAATCCGCAGAACGGCGGCACATTGTCGGGCAGCACGTCGCGATGAAGTTGGCGAGCCAAGTATTTGTGTTGGGCGGTCAACAGACCTTTTAACGGAGAGCCGGGCAGTCCCAATTTTTCAGCGAACAAACTGGCCGCAAGCGCGCCGAATTGTTCGTGCGTTGACACCACTGCCGCAATTTTGCGGGATCGGAACTTGCGTAGAAGCGTCTGAACAAAAATCTCAACGTTGAACCACAACAATCGCGCATTCGACGGAAAGGTGAATAGATCGAACCCTTCGCGCACGAATTCGTATTCGCTGTACAGGGCCTCAAGCGGTGCAAGCGCAAGATCATCGTATTCCTGGGCGAAGAGGACCAGTACGATGGGCTTAGTCATCACCAAAAACGGGCCTCGCAGCCCTATCAATCAACATCAACGATCACTTCTTGTCGTTTAGATTCCAGTCGTAGTCAAGATACGTAATCGCGACCTTTCCGGTTTTGATCTCGGCTTGCGCCGCAGCGTCGGTCGACAGTTTGTCTGCGTACTTGCCGAGTGTTGCTTCGAGCGATCCAAAGCCCTTGTAACCCTTGGTGAAGTCCTTCTTGTACCAGTCGAAAATCTTGCTGACTTCAAGCACTTTTTTCTCTGCGTTGTAGCGATTTCGCGATTTGTCTGAGAGGAAGCGCTGCATTCCATCGTCGAGCTGCGCATCCACTTTTTCCGCGGTGAACGCTTCGTTGCGCAGCATCGGGCACCCGATGGATGCGCACACCACACCAACGTGAATGCGCGGGTCGTTGAACACGCCCTCGGCACGAATCATGTCGTGCTCAATCCCGTCAAGCGTCATTTCCTTACCGAATAGTTTGAAAAATTTGATGCCCCACGGCTTGTTAAATGTACCGCCCAGATCGCGGATGGATTTGAGGTTGGGGTACTTCGTCAGGATCAGCTCAATCGTGTATGCGTTGTAAGCGTTGATGAGAAACGCGAGCTGCTGATTTTTGTTCCAGCCTTTGTACGTCGCTTCGGTCACGGCGGAAACTGAATCGAGGTAGGCGGTGAGCGCAGCGTGATCTCGCAGGACGCCCGCGTAGGAAATCTGCGAGGCGTTACCGTTTGCGATGTAGGTGACGTGTTTCTTGAGCAAATCGTCCAACGCCTTGTGCGATTGATCGAATTGGGCGAATGCGGTGGATGCGATTAGCGCCGCTGCGGCCGCAAGGATTGTCTTTAGTATTTTCATTTCAGTGTTCTTTCGTCGGTAGGCCTGCGTCAAAAAACATCGATGCACGCGTCACAGTCAGTCAATTGCCCATTAGCGGTGCTCGCCGGGGCGAGCGTCCCAAGTAGCGGCGCGCGCTAGCCGCGCTCCCAAGCATGAAACTTTGCCACCCATTCGAGCAGCTTGGTCGGTTGATGGTTCCGTTTCCATACACCAGCGGCGTATTTATTCGCCTCACCGAGCGTCGGATACGTGTGAATAGTGCCCAAAATCTTGTTCATGCCGATGCCGTATTTCATCGCTGTGACGTATTCCACCAGAATATCGCCGCCGTGATCCCCCACAATGGTCGCGCCAAGAATGGTGTCCTTGCCCGGCACCGTCAGCACTTTCACGAAGCCATGCGCCTCGCTGTCCGCAATCGCGCGGTCAAGGTCATCAAGGCCATACACCGTGACTTCATGCGGAATTTTTTTCTCTTTCGCCTCTGATTCGGACAGGCCGACGCGCGCCACTTCAGGGTCAGTAAACGTCGCCCACGGAATCACGCGATAGTCGGCTTTGAACTTTTTGAAACGGCCAAAGAGGGCGTTAACTGCCGCGTACCAAGCATGATGCGCCGCCGTATGTGTGAACTGGAACGGACCCGCGACGTCGCC
>JAYWAQ010000340.1:0-5151 GCA_043782305.1 Burkholderiales bacterium | reverse complement strand
TTGAACCCCTCGCCGGCGAGATGCTGTGTGCTGCCGACACCGGAGGACGCTTAGGTGAACGAGTTCGGCTTCGCGTTCATCATCGCCACCAGATCTTTCGCATCCTTCGCGCCAACCTGCTGATTGGTCACGAGCACGTTGGGCACGGTGACGATCAGCGCAATCGGCGTCAAATCCTTGATTGGATCGAAGCTGAGCTTGATGAGATGCGGTGCGATGGCTTGACCGGTGTTGGTCGCGACAAGCAACGTGTGCCCGTCGGGTGTGGCCTTGGCAGTGACATCCGCAGCGATGGTGTTCGATGCGCCGGGTCGGTTTTCGACAACAAAAGCCTCCTTGAACGCAGTACCGAATTTCTCTGCAAGCATACGTGCCACGATGTCGGTGCCGCCGCCCGCGGACGCGCCGACCATGATGCGAACAGGTTTCGTTGGGTATGCGGTCTGTGCGCTAGTCGTACCCGCGCAGAGCACGCCGCCAATGCTGATGGCGAGGGCGATACGGTGAAATAGGTGTGAACATTTCATGAATCCTCCGTGAATAGTCATTTTTTTACGCTGTTCGTGCACCGAGCATTCCGTTACGGCGCCAGTGGCGCGAGTGGCGCAACTAAAGCGCCCTTAATGCCATGCCGCTCAAGCGCCTTCGCGACGAACCCTGATGCTTTCAAATCTTCAATAAACGCCTTGAGAAACTCGGATGCCCCTGCACGCGCGAGCGGCATCGCCAGCGCCTGATTGATCACCATGAAACGACCTGGCAGCAAGCGCATGCCGCCGACCCTTAGCGCGTCTGCCTCCAGCTGTTGCTTGACGCCTGCCGCGACCTCCAGATTTTGCTGGAGCATAACGTCCGTCACCAGCGGGGACGTAGCAGCACGAACGAGCGTGGCATTCTTGATTTCACGCGTGAGGTACAAGTCATACGCGCTGCCAGCACCAACTACAACGCGTGTCCCGGCCCGATCCACTTCGGCGTTGTCACGCAACGATGAATTGTTGCGCACAAGATATGCACCTTCGATGACGACGTACGGCGCGGTATAAGCTGTCGTCGTCGCCCGCACAGGATCAATCGCGACGAATGCAATCGACACCTCATTTGCACTGACCGCATCAACCACCTTGCCCGCTGAATTAAACGTCACGAGCTCAACCGGGACATTCAAACGTTTACCAAGTTCGCGCGCGATGTCGATGGATACCCCAAATGGTTCGCCGGTTTTTGCGTCTTTGTTGGCAAGGATCGGATTGCCGAAATTGATCGCGGCACGCAGCGCCCCGTCGGGTGCCAGTGCGCGTACGGCATCGGGTGACGGCAAGGCGGTTTTTGAGGGCATGGTGCTAGCGCAGGAAGTTATTAAGGTCGCGGTCAAAAGCATCCCTGCCGCGCGAGTACAAGCTGAAAAATTCAAAGTAACTCCACAGAAAATCGAAGTGCGCATGAGCAACACATATCGATGTTGCATCACTCCACCTTGCCAATGCGCTGCACTACGTCGGTCATCTTTTTCGCATCGATATCCCAATACGTTCGGAACGCTGGTGCATCGAGATACGCGGGCGGCGTTTGCAACGTAACGAATGCTTGCTTGAACACGGGATCATCCTGCATATCGCGCGATGCCTTGCGCAGCGCATTGATGACGGGCTCCGGCGTGCCGCTCGGCGCAAACAACGCTGCCCATTGCACGAATTCCACGTTCACACCCAGTTCGCGCAGTGTCGGAACATCAGGCAGCGCGGGATGCCGCTCCGGCCCCCAGTTCGCCAGCACGCGCAACTTGCCAGCTTTCACATGCTGCACCACCGTAGAAGGCCCCGACGCTACCGCATCCAGCGATCCACCCAGCAGTGCCGTCACGGCCGGGGCTGCGCCAGTGAACGGCACATGCGTGAAGCTCGCACCCGACACCGCGCCCAGCATTTCCATCGGCACATGCATCGTTCCGTAATTGCCCGATGATCCGTAATTAATTTTCTTCGGATTGGCTTTCGCGTAAGTGATGAAATCCTCATACGATTTCCAGGGTGATTCCGCGCGCACCGCGAGCACGACGGGATCAGCGGTGAAGCGCGCAATCGGCGTCAGTTGATCCAGCCTGAACATTGGCGCACGACCCAGTACTTTGTCGGCCTCGGGAATGATGGAGATTGAGGACAACGCTAGCAGCAGCGTGTAGCCGTCCGGTTTCGCTTTCGCGACCTGTGCCATTCCAATACCACCACCGGCCCCCTGCTTGTTCTCAATGACGACAGGTTGTGCCAACTGTTTCCCCAAAGCCTGGGCAACGGGCCGCGCGACATTGTCCGCCACTCCTCCGGGCGGAAATGGCACGATCAATGTGATTGAACGACTTGGGTAGTCCTGCGCAGACACCGAAAAAACCAAAGCGGACAGGAAAGCCAGAGCGATGCGTACCCCTGCAAAAATTATCTTCAACGCCGTACCCTCATCAACTGAAAAACGTTGCCCTTTTATAGCCCAAAAACGACCGCAGTTCGAAATAGAAACTCATTTTGGCGCGAGATGCACCTAATAGGCGCAGTAAGTTCAAATGCATTGTGAGCCCTGCTCAGGGTGTGTCGTGCCCCCTTAAGGTTGACTTAATAAACGAGCGCTAAATTTCGCTGGTCAATTTAAGTCAGGTGTTTGCCTCAATGCAATACGAAACTCGCCGACGCACAAGCAGGGCAAAGACGGCACAAGTGTTTTGGGCGAATTCGCTCCTAGCTCGCACCGGTCACCTCACGTGCACACGGCATGTGCTGCGTATTTGGCGAAATTTCTTGACGAGCCTGGCGATTTTGGCCGCGATCGCTGTCACCGCCGCCACGGCGGTTGCATCAGCGGCAACGATAACTACACCGCATGTCGAGGTCGAGCTCATTTCGGAGACCGCTGCACTGGTCCCTGGCACCAGCACCACGCTCGGCATCCGCGTTCGTCACGCTCCGGAATGGCACACCTATTGGGTTAACCCCGGCGATGCGGGATATGCGCTCCGGTTGAACTGGGTGCTGCCTGAAGGGGTCACTCTAGGCCAGATTCAGTGGCCCGTCCCGAAACGAATTTTGACAGGGGACGCCAAGTCGCCGATCACTAATTTCGGCTATGACGGTGAAGTACTGTTGCTAATACCGATAACTGTCGGCGCGGCGGTGAAGGCCGATCAATCGCTGGCGCTTCTGGCGCGCGCAGACTGGCTGGTTTGTCGCGACATGTGCATTCCGGAAGATGGCGAGCTGACCCTTTCCATGCCCGTTCAGACTGCTGGTTCAACGCCGACGCCCGGACCAGCTGCCGCAGACTTCGCGGCAGCACGACGCAAACTTGCCGTGGCCGCAGTTGAATGGAAAACGCAGGCAAGGATCGCCGACCGAAACCTCTTGCTGTTGCTCGACGTGCCGGAGCAGGAACGCTCGGCGAAGCGCGTTGAGGCCTTCTCCGTTCAGGAAGGCAGCACCGATACGGCCGTACATACTGCCTATCGCACAGAGACTGGATACGCGGTTCAGCTGCGTCTGGCAGCGGACGTCTCCAAGCAAACGGCCATGAATTTTGTAGTTGTACTTCAGGGTGCGGATGCATCATCAACACCGCGTTCGGTGAACATTTCGGCACCTGTCACACACGGTTCGGCGGCGCCGCCAACCGACGCAATCCCGCTGAGCGTAGAGCCAGCGGGAACTTCTGAACTCTCTGTTCTTGCCGCGATTGCGCTGGCGTTTGTGGGTGGTCTCGTGCTTAACCTAATGCCGTGCGTCTTTCCGGTTCTATCTCTGAAAATTCTTGGCTTCGCATTTCATGCGGGCGAGGACGATAGCGGTCGTAGGGCGATGCGGATGCACGGGCTTGCGTACGCGGCGGGGGTAGTCGTTTCGTTCTTGGCCCTCGCCTCGCTACTACTCACGCTGCGGGCGGGCGGAGCCGCAGTGGGCTGGGGTTTCCAGTTGCAATCGCCCGTGGTCGTCTGGTGCCTCGCGGTTATCTTTTGTCTTATTGGTCTGAATCTGGTGGGAGCCTTCGAATTCGGACAGTTCGCACCGTCATCGGTGCTGTCGTTTCAGGCAAAAAACCCTTCGGTCGATGCATTCCTGGGTGGCGTATTGGCGGTTGTAGCCGCCAGTCCGTGTACAGCGCCGTTCATGGGCGCGGCGCTCGGCTTTGCTATTGCGCAAGGTGCCTGGGTGGCGTTGGCCGTGTTCCTGAGCCTTGGCCTTGGAATGGCGCTGCCCTATGTGGTGCTCGCATGGTTTCCGGCGTGGTTAAAACGTTTGCCTAAACCAGGCGTATGGATGATTCGACTGAAGCAGGGACTTGCGTTCCCGATGTTTGCCACGGTTGTTTGGCTCGTCTGGGTGCTCTCATTGCAATCCGGTGCGGACGCAGCCGCAGTGTCGCTCCTGGGTTTAGTTGGTGTGGCCCTCGGAGCCTGGCTGATCGGCATGCAAACTCGAACCGTCGGGTGGATTGGCGTCGCCGTCATGTTGGTGGCTGTTTTCATCGCGCGCCCGCAATCAACACTCGGAGCCGATCCGGCGGCTGCGGTACCGAGCAGCGGCGCTGTGACTTCGAAGTGGCAAACGTGGTCACCTGATCGCGTCGCCGAACTGACCGCACAGGGAAAGCCGGTGTTTGTTGACTTCACGGCGGCGTGGTGCGTCAGCTGTCAGGCAAATAAACGGATGGTGCTTTCGCGCTCAGACATCGAAGGCGACTTCGCGAAAAAGAACATCGTGCTGTTGCGCGCTGACTGGACCAACCGGGATGCACGCATCTCCAGCGCACTGGCCTCGATGGGACGAAGCGGCGTTCCAGCCTATGCGTTCTACGCGCCCGGCAAACCCATCCAGTTGCTGCCAGAAGTGTTGACCACGGGCATAGTGCGTACGGCCATCTCTGCGCTTTAGTGGGCTATGCCGCATGACGGCACAGACTGATGACTTCCGACAATAAAAAGATTCCAATTTTAAGAATGAAATATGCCGATCAACGGGAACTGTTACGAGACGCAGAGTTTGCGTCGTTGTGTGAAAAAAACGGGGAATTTGACGCTAGCGTCAGCAGATGGAGCATGCTTATGAAAAATTTATTTACCTCTCTGAGAAAGCATTGGGTGTTAGTGCCCCTGCTGTTGACCACCGTATT
>JAYWAQ010000339.1:0-5154 GCA_043782305.1 Burkholderiales bacterium | reverse complement strand
GACGAGCGCCGTGCCGAAGAACGCCGTACCCGCCGCCATTTTCAGGCTGTTGACAAAACCTTCCGCGACGTCACCGTCGACCAGGCCGAGCACATAGTGACGCGTGCTCGGCGTCAGGTTATAGGGCCAGAAACTCACGAACGACGCGAAGATCGCCATGCCCAGCATCGCCAGCATCAAGAGCGAAATCAGCATGCAATAGGCCATCATCGCGCGGTCGTATCCGCGAGACGGGGATGGCTTGTACGGCACGGCACGCGCGGTGAGCATCGCGGTTTGTTTGCGGCTAACGTAATGATCAACGGCAAAAGTCAGCACAGCGGGCAACAACAAGAGGATTGCCACCACCGCACCTTTTGCAAAGTCCTGCTGGCCGATCACGAGCTTGAATACGTCGGTGGCAAGCACGTTGAAATTGCCGCCAATAACCTTCGGGATTCCGAAGTCAGTCATTACCAGCGTAAACGTCACCAGCGCGGCGGAAAGTAAGCCGTATTTCGCGCCGGGTAGCGTAATGGTGAAAAACTTGCGCGATGCACTGGTGCCCATCGCGGCCGCGGCTTCATAGAGTCTTGCGTCGGCCAGAGTCAGGGCGGTGATCAAAATCATCAGCGCGTGCGGAAACACCGCGAAGCACTCTGCAATCACAATGCCGGGCGCGCCATAGATTTGAGCAATGCCAACGCCTTGCATCGCGCCTTTGAGAACCCCCTGATTGCCAAACCAGTAAATCAGCGAAATGGCCGACAGCAGAGAGGGGGCGAGGATGGGGATCAAGCTGATGCCACGAAACAGCGCTTTGAGCCGCGTGCTGGAGCGTGTCAGCGCATAGGCAAAAACAAACGCGAGCGGTACAGCAATCAGTGTCACCACGACCGAGACCCAGACACTGTTCCAAAGACTCGTTAGCAGTGCGGGTGTTTTGGCATACGCGACAAAGTTGGCGAGTCCCGCGAACTCGCCATTCTTGCCCTCAAACGATTGCAGCAGGATCGCTGCCAACGGCATGGCGAGGAACGCAATCAGAACGACTGCTATCAAAAGTATTCCCAGGTGCGCAAGCCGATCCGTCCAGTGCGTCGTTTGCCGCACGGGTGCGGACGCTGGGTGCGTGTGCGTAAGCGCTACGGCCATCGCTAGAAGATGCGCAAGCGCTCGGGCAGCAGCTTCAGGCGCAGAGACGAATTCACAGCCAGCGACTGCTCGGTCAAAAAGTTAAGGGAGAGATACACCGTCAGTTTGTGCGGCGCAAATGCGGCCGTATTCACGTGCACGTGACAGAACGAACCGAGGAATTCGATTTTCTCGATGACCGCATCAAACACATGTGGGTCGTCCGCCGGGAAACCGGTGGCACCGCCGCCGATTGATCGCGCAAGTACGTCTTCGGGGCGCAGGTACACCTTCACGTCTTTCGCTGGGGCAGTATGGGTTGACAGCTGCGGCGGCGAGAGCGAAAAAGTGCCCACATCAAGCTTTGATCCGTCGACACGACCGGGCAACACATTTACTTTTCCGACGAAGTCCGCGACGAACGGGGAGGCGGGTTCACGATAAATATCCATCGCGGAACCGATCTGCTCAATCACGCCGTGGTTCATCACCACGATCCGGTCAGCAAGGGAAAGGGCTTCTTCCTGATCGTGGGTCACCATAATGGTGGTGACGCCGAGCTTCTGTTGCAATGCACGAATTTCTTGCCGCAAGCGCACGCGCTCAAGCGCGTCGAGTGCTGATAGCGGTTCATCGAGTAGCAACAGTCCCGGTGACGTGGCCAAAGCACGCGCAAGTGCGATGCGTTGTTGCTGTCCACCCGAGAGTTGTGCCGGAAATTTGCCTTCGCTTCCCGGCAGTCCGACCAGCTTCACGAGTTCTCGAACGCGCTCGTTGATTTGCGCTTTCAGTGTGCCCCGATTGACCAGACCATATGCCACGTTATCTGCCACGCTCAGGTTTGGGAAGAGCGCGTAAGTTTGAAAAACGATGCCGTAGTCGCGCTCGGCAGGAGGGTTGCGCGTGATATCGCGACCCGCCTGCGAAATGGTTCCGGCGGTAGGTACTTCAAGCCCCGCGATAATCCGCAACAGCGTCGTCTTGCCGCAGCCCGACGGCCCAAGGAAGCAGACGAATTCCCCTTTTGCAATGTCGAGATCAATATTCGATAACGCAGCGAACGCTCCGAATTCTTTGCGAATGCCGCGAAGCTGCAGGTAGGGCTGATCGGTCATTGGGCTGCGGGCTGTTGAGTAGCGCTGACAGCCGTCAATTCTTCAGGCTCAAGACGTACGTTAAGTTCTGCCATCTCCGGCTTCGCGGGAACGGCAGGCACGTTTGCTGCCCTATTTCTTCTCTGTCTTCGAGTCGTAGCGCTTTGACCACTCCGCGAGAATCCGCTCGCGATTCTCTGCCGCCCAGCTGAAGTCCATTTTCACCAGACGTGCCTCGTAATCAGCAGGCACATTCGGCAAAGGTGATGCGATACCGGGGACAGCGGTGATCGCAAAGTTCTTGCCGTAAAGCGCCATCGCGTCCTTGCTGGACGCCCAATCAGCGAGTTTTTTTGCCGCGTCCAGTTTCTTTGTGCCTTTGTGAATGCCAAAGGCTTCGAGATCCCAGCCCAGACCCTCTTTCGGGAATACCAGATCAATCGGCGCGCCCTTTGCCTTGTTGCTGTTGGCGCGATACTCAAACGAAATGCCGACGACAAATTCGCCCGCACCGGCCATATTGCAGGGCTTCGAGCCTGAGTGTGTGTACTGCGCAATGTTCTCGTGCAGACCGTCCATAAACTGCCAGCCGCCGCCTTTGCCTGCGTCATCGCCAAACATCGCTAGCCAAGCAGTCACATCAAAGAATCCGGTGCCGCTGGACGCCGGATTTGGCATCACGACCTGGCCCTTGTAGGTTGGCTTCGTGAGGTCTTTCCAGGTCTCAGGTTTCGGAATGCCTCTTTTGGCCGCTTCCACCGTGTTGAAACAAACCGTTGCGCCCCACACGTCCATGCCGAACCACGCAGGCACGGCCTTCTTGTCGCGGTATTGTGCTGCAATGGCCGCTAATCCCGCTGGGGCGTACGGCTCAAGCATGCCCTGCTTGTCAAGCAGCGCAAGGCTCGATGCAGCGACGCCCATCACGGCATCGGCCTGAGGGTTACCTTTTTCGGCGAGCAGCTTCGCTGTAATGACGCCAGTCGAATCACGCACCCATTTGACTTCGATATCCGGATAAGTTTTATTGAAGCCTTCTTGATACGCCTTCAGCTGGTCGGTCTCAAGCGCGGTGTAGACGAGCAGTTGGGTTTTCTGGGCGAGCGCGGCCGATGAAACCAGAGTGATAGCAGCAAGCGCGAACCCACGAAACAAGGACGACAAACGCATGAAAAGCTCCTCAGAGAAAACGTGCAAGGTTGGATTTGATTCGTGACTACAGCGTGACAAAAAGCGTAACAGCAGTGTCACATACTACCGGGGCAATGTCCAACCCACATTTTCAAATTTCGAGCAGGCCCCGAGCGCGGGCATTACGAACGCGCTACGCTACGTGTTGGCCGCAACGCAAGCGTTGGCGGATTGGGTTAGGCGTGTGTTGTTGCAGCACTTCCTGGTCGAACAGGGCGAGGCAACGAACGCGTGGAACAGCAACAAACTGATGATCAAAATAGTAGTGGCTTTGTTCGTAAATGCTTATTTTTATTGGGCTAAGCGCAGCTTTCTGCCAAAGTCGATATATTGGATAAAACCTCTTTAGCCCCTGTTAAATGGCGATTGCGTGAAAAAGCTGTATGAAAAATGTATGACTGCGCGACCGCCTTTTGCAACGGTCGCTAGACCCTGCGGGTGTCCGAAAGGGGCCGCATGAATGAGGGAGAAACTGTTTTGACTAGCTCATCAAACATCAACATCAACGGCCGATCGTACCGCCTGCCTGTCATGCCCACAGTCGTTGTTTGCGTGGACGGGTGCGAGCCGGACTACCTTGCGCAAGCGGTTGCGACGGGCCACATGCCGTGGCTCAAGCGTACGCTTGCCGAAGGCACGGGTTTGATTGCGGAATGCGTGGTGCCGAGCTTCACCAATCCGAACAATCTGTCCATCATCACTGGCGCGCCGCCTTCGGTTCACGGTATTTGTGGCAACTATTTACTCGATACGGCGACCAACACCGAAGTCATGATGAATGACCCGAAGTGGTTGCGTGCGCCGACGATTCTTGCGAGTCTCGCTGATGCTGGCAAATCGCTGGCAGTGATCACGGCCAAAGACAAGTTGCGCCAATTGCTCGGACACAAGATGCAAGGGATTTGCTTTTCCGCGGAGAAGGCCGATCAAGTCAACGTTGCGGCGAACGGCATCGACGAAGTGCTTGAGCGTGTCGGTAAGCCGTTGCCGAGCGTCTACAGCGCAGCCTTGTCGGAGTTTGTATTTGCGGCCGGCGTGCAGCTGATGGGTAGCGTGCGACCGGATGTGATGTATTTGTCCACGACGGATTACGTGCAGCACAAGCATGCGCCGGGCACGGAAGGGGCCAACGCGTTTAACGCGATGATGGACGGCTATCTTGGCAAGCTCGATTCGATGGGTTGTGTGATCGTGCTGACGGCTGATCATGGCATGAATGCCAAAGTGGCGATGGACGGCACGCCCGATGTCATCTACCTGCAAGACTGGTTTGACGCCGAATTTGGAGCGGGCCGTGCTCGCGTCATCCTGCCGATTACTGATCCGTATGTGGTGCATCACGGCGCACTCGGCTCGTTTGCCACGGTGTACTTGCCATCGGACATTGACCCTGCTGTGGCGCGAGCAAAGGTCGCAGCGATACGTGGCGTAGAGTCCGCGCTGACACGCGCGGAAGCCGCAGCCAAATTTGAGCTGCCCGAAGACCGCATCGGCGATCTGGTGGTGGTGTCCGAGCGCTTTACGGTGATTGGTACATCCGCATCGCGGCATGATCTGTCGGGGCTTGATGCGCCACTGCGCTCACATGGTGGTGTGAGCGAGCAACGCGTTCCGCTGATTGTCAATCGCAAATTGCCGGGGCTCGACATGAATCGCCGGTTCCGTAATTTCGACGCGTTTGATCTCGCTTTGAATTACGCGCAGTAGTCTTCCCGCCCGCACACGAAGTCACGAACAGAATGATCAATCAATTCAT
>JAYWAQ010000338.1:0-5169 GCA_043782305.1 Burkholderiales bacterium | reverse complement strand
GGTTGCGCTTCACTTCCTCGTAATTCGCCTCTGCTTTGATGCGCTCCTGTTGTGCCCGAGCTAGAGCTAGTGTGAATTCAGCAAAATTCTGCCCCGTCAGGCTGGTTTTTTCGTCAACATTTACGATCTGCTTTTCTCGGGTGTATCGATTGAGCTGTAGTTCAGACTCTTCCAGCCGCTCCTTGGTTTTGGCAAGCTGCTGCTCCAGGAACGTCTTGGCGTAAGAAGACGCCTCAAAGCGTCGCTCAAGATTCGTCGAGATGTAGGTTTGCACCCACGCGTTGGCGATTCTCGACGCGAGATTCGGATCGCTGTTGTCCGCATGGACTTTGACCAGGTTCGCGTTACGGACAGGCTCAACCGTGACACCGCCACGAAGGCTGCCCAGGACAGACTCGCGATCCAGCGTTTGTACGTCTTTTACGGATGGTTCACGGCGCTTTCGCAGCGTAGCTGCGATCTTTCCGAGTACATCCTGTCGTTCTTGAGCGTCAGCAGGCACCGGGGATTCCGCCACGGCGCTCGGGACGGACTTTTTGTCCAAATCCAGGCGCATACTCTCCATGACGCGCTCTGCTAGCGCCTTACTGCGCAACACTTCATATTGCGTGGTAAAAAACTCTCGATCTCCTCCGTAGTAAGAATCGCTATTACTGCTACCGTCCTTGTAGTCAACGATGCGTGCCGCGTTGCGCTCGATCTGAATGACTGTCGTTGCCCGATAAATCGGTGTTTGCATCAGCGTATTGAACGTCGCAACTCCAAGCAGGAGGAGCGAAACCGACAATATCCACCACTTTCGCTTGTAGACAATGCGCAAGAGATCCCGCAAATGAAGCGAATCATCAAGTTCACCAGGGGCGGCGGTTACAACGTGCGTCGACAACGCATTCGATTGTCGAATCGCAAGCGCTGAGCCTGGTTCCTGAGGGTTAGGTTCAATAGGTGTCAAAGTGTCTCCGGCAATCGAAATTGTCTGTCTGTACTATAGGTTCAACGAGGGGCACGCGGCCCACATCACTACGCGCCGCTTTGAGCCGCTAACGGAGGAATGGGATCGGATTTAGCACGTCAAGAATGTCGCGAAACAGCGAATCTTTAAATGCGGCGCGCGCCTTGGAGCGGTTTACCACGACCAAGTCATCGTTCTGAATGAGTGGATCCGGTGCTTCGCCGGTTCGGATTTTTGTGGCATCATATTTCACCGAAATGCTCTCTCCGACCGGGGTCACGCGAAACAACAATACCTCGGTCATGTCGCTCAAAGTGCCCTGTCCACCGGCAACGGCAAGTGCGCGCAGCAGCGTCATTTGTCCTACCAGCGGATAAACCCCGGGTTTGTTGACAGCACCTTCCACGGTGAAACGAAGCGTAGTAAATTCTTTGATGAACACGGTAACCTGCGGATTTTGCAGGTACTTTTCTGACAAACGCTCCGCAATAGTTCGCTCAAGCGTCTGCGCCGTCAAACCCGTCACGTCCACCTGCCCGATCAGCGGTAAGCTGATTTGTCCCTTTGCGTTGACGCGAACCGTCCGGGCAAGTTCTGGTAGCCCGTAAACGACGATTTCGATCAAATCTTGCGGCCCGACTCGGTACTCAGCTTCAGGGTTAGCACCGGGCGGCGTCCGGCGACCAGCCAAAGGTACGGATTCGCTCTGCGGCGTTGCGGCGGGTGGCGTGACTGATGTCGGCGCTGCATCAACGCGCGGCACCGGTTTTCCCGTGACATTCGCCTCGGTTTCAGCCGCAATAGCGTCGCAGGTAAACCCAATGACGAACATTGCGCACACCGCGCTCAGCGCAAATTTGAGATTCATATGTAACCTTCCGGGGGAGCTAAGATTTTCGGAGCCATCCGAACACCCGACCTCGTATTTTGCCCGTAGTCGCTTGCGCCCCACTTCTTAATGCCGGTGGCATGGAAACGGAGTCAGGGGGGGCGTCGTTGACCACCGCCTGCGGGCGCTCAAAGACCATGCGATCAGCCTCGTCTTTGCCGACCAGCGTCGCCGCGCGGCGAAGCGCCTCTGCGAGCTGCGGGGCGCGTCGGTTGGTAGTGTGCGCATCAGACGCCAACACGGCCGTCCAGCCTTCCGCTACAAACTGATCCGACAGTTTTTGGACGCGCGGCCCAAAGCGTCCCAGCAGAGCGCCACCGGTAATTTGCAGCCATGCCCCCGCGCGAGCAAGCACAAAAAAGTCCTGCATATGATCGGCAGCCCAGGTCAGACGCTCAGGATGTGTAATGACGGGCACGTAGCCCGCCCCAATGAGTGCGAAAACCGACTCAGTAAAGCGCGGCGGGCGCACGTTATGCGAAGGCTCAAGCAGCAGATACCGGCTGCCGCCCAGTGTCGGGATACGACCGGTTTTCAGACCGTCCATGACTTCGGGAACCAAATGTGTATCTGCGCCGTAGCTCAATTGCAGCGGAATATCCTCACGCCGCAGAATCATTCGCAGTTGATCGACGCGACGGACTATGTCCGACTGGACGTTTTCGTAGAGCCCGGGGTAAATGTGCGGCGTGCAAAATATCGTACCAATGCCATCATCCACGGCGATGCGAGCCATTGCGAGCGTCGTGGCGAGATCCTGCGGCCCATCGTCAATGCCGGGCAGTAAATGGCAGTGCAAGTCAATCATTTGCAGTATTACAGTGCTTGTGCCACGGGGGCCAAACGCCGGATTCAATCAAAGACGGATTTTCACACTTATCAAGGCTCGCCCGCTGATAATCCGACCAAGCGGGTATCCCGCACAGATAATGCCGACGATGCGACAGCCCATAAGCAACGTGAGCGTGAGAACTCTCAAGTTTCCGGCTGTCCGCTGAACAGGCCGATTTTAATTTAAAACCACATGTTCCTGAACTTCTCGAACTTCGTGACCGCACGGTTGCGCGCGGCGCGGCAGCAGCCAGTGGCGTGTCTGTTACTCGTCATGACGGCTCTCAAGGTCGTCGCGATATACGTTTACGTGCCAGCCTCGGCGACCTTGCTTGACGTGGGATTTGGCTTTGCGCCCTATGTCCAGTCACTCATCACGAATGGGCACTTCGCCGCCTGCGATCATTCCGTTTGCGACTACGCACGGCGCATGCCGGGCTTGCCGTATTTCCTGTTTATTTCGTCCTTCCTCACCGATGACCTGCGCGCCGCAGCCCTAATTAAGGCAGTCGCGTTGAGTAGCTTGCTATGGTTGTCGTACAAAAGCGTCGCAGGATATTTCGTTGCACAGCCCATGATGTTGCGAAGGGCCCTATTCGCGCTCATAGCCTTCCTCGCACTATCGCCGAACCTCGTCAAACACGCGGCGATGGTGGACTACGAAGAGGGCTACGTGCTGGAATTACTTGCAGCTGCAGCCACCGGTGCGATTTTTCTCACAGCCTCCAACGCCAAAACTGCGAGCGCGCTGAGATACATGTTCCCCGTCATTGCCGTGTCAATTGCTTACCTGTTCAAGTCGTCAATGGTCGTCATCTGGGTAGTCACCTCGTCGCTTGTTGTCGGTCTCGCCCTAAGCTCACGGCGCTTCAAGCTCGCGTCAGGTCTGATCGCGCTAGCTCTGGCAGCACCCAGCGGCTGGCTGTTGCATAACTGGACACAGGGCGGCAAGGCCACCATCATGTCCAGTTATGACGGCGAAAATGCCTTTCGCGGCTGGAATGCCCATACGCTTGATGTGTACCCGGATTGCACGCTGGACTTGCTATTTCGACAGACAACAATCTGCGGTACGAGAACGATGCAATTTCCTGCCGAGCCGCGTCGGATGGACTTTGCCAACGAATGGGAATGGAACGACCGATACGCTCAACGCGCGAGAGACTGGGTCGTCAATCATCCAGCCGAAGCCCTCAAAATACTAAGGGTCAAGCTGTCCACCGTATTCCTTTCGGTTCGCATCGTTCCTCACTATCGCGTGACCGATGGCGCGAACGACACGACTCGAACGATGGTCGAGGAATGGCTATCGGGAGTTTGGTTATCCTCAGGGCGTGCACTGGAGATAGTGTGGCTCGCTGTGATCGGTTTTCTGATTTATCGCGGTGACGCACAAGCTCGCCACGTTGCCATTACCAGCCTAATCATCCCGCTCGCCTATGCCTTGCCCTATGTTTTTGGATTTGGCTACGAGCGACACTTTTCAATATTGATCATGTTGGTCACTATCGGCCTGATCTTTTCGCTGCCGGAGGTTGCGAGGGTGCGGTCGACAAAAAAGCTCGTAGTCCCGCAGTGATAGGCGATTCTGACGGCCGGCTTGACAGTGAACGGTACCAGCCGCGTTTCGTAAATTGTGCATACGTACTGGCTGCCCCGCCTTTCTAAAAAAACTGCCGCGAGCTGTTGCGGCCCGGCCCCTGCGGCCGATTACTTATCGACTGGCGAGTCCTGCGTTAGCGGATCGTATTATTCGCCCGTCAATCGGCACGGATTCAGATTCTGCATCGCTGCGCATCGAGGTTGTGATGTGACTGCCGAGCACGGTGTGCTAAATTTTCCCCATAGACTGAAAATGACCTACTTGAATGAATGATATTTGGAACGCCAGAGTCCGCATCACGCCGGATGTGCTGCATCAGGAACTGGGCGGAGAGACTGTATTGTTGAATCTGGCAAACGAAAGCTATTTCGGCTTAGACGAGGTGGGTACACGGATTTGGCAGGTGCTAGGAGAGACGCAAAGTACAACGGCGGTCTTGACGCGCTTACTGGATGAATACGATGTGTCCGCCGATCAGTTGCGCGGCGACGTTGAGCGGCTGATGGCGCAGCTCGCTGACGCGGGTCTAGTATCCTTTGATGCCGCACCCTGAGAGTCGATCAGCTCTGGAGCATGAGGGGACGATCTGGAACAAGATTCGGTCTCTCGACGGCCTCCAGTGGCGCTATTTGCTGGCCTCTCTTTTGTTGTTGCCGATCGTTGATGTGAGTTTGCGCTGGTCGGGGCACAAGAGTACACATGCAATGTTGGTTCGTTGGGCGACACGATCTGCTTCGCATGTTGCTGGTCGCGTTGACGGGGCAGTTGCACAGCGAATCGCCCGCATGGTGAGCCTGGCTGGGCGGCACAGTCCATGGCCTGCCACCTGTTTGCGCCAGGCGCTACTGCTCTGTTTTTTTCTTGCTAGGCGTGGCATCAATGCGGAGCTTCGAA
>JAYWAQ010000337.1:0-1831 GCA_043782305.1 Burkholderiales bacterium | reverse complement strand
GTGATCAACCTGCTCGACACCCCCGGCCACAAGGATTTCTCGGAAGACACTTACCGCGTGTTGACGGCGGTAGACAGCGCGTTGATGGTCATCGATGCCGCCAACGGCGTGGAGGCGCAGACCAAACGGCTGATCGAAGTGTGCCGTCAGCGCGACACGCCGATCATCACCTTTGTGAACAAAATGGATCGCGAAGGGCGCGATCCGATTGAGCTTTTGGACGAGGTCGAAGCCGAACTTGGCATGCCCTGCGTGCCGATGACCTGGCCGGTGGGCCAAGGCAAAGCGTTCGCCGGGATCATCAATTTGCAAACCAAAACCATGCGTGTGTTTGCTGCCGGTGAAGACAAGGTGACTGAGGCGGAAGACATTCCTCTTGCAGAATTGGAAGTACTCAAAAAGCGCTTTGGTGTTGACTTCGAACACGCGATGCAAAACATTGAACTCTTGACCGGCGCATCGCCCGCGTTTGATCGCGCTGCGTTTTTGGCGGCCAAACAAACGCCCGTGTTTTTCGGATCGGCAGTGAACAATTTTGGCGTGCAAGAAGTGCTCGACGCGCTGGTCGATTTGGCCCCGGCGCCGCATCCCCGCAACTCCACCAACGCCGACGGATCGACCACGGAAATTTCGCCCGATGCAGCGGGATTTTCTGGCGTGGTGTTCAAGGTGCAGGCGAACATGGACCCGATGCACCGCGACCGCATCGCGTTCGTGCGCGTATGTTCCGGCAAGTATTCGCAAGGCATGAAGTTGAAGGTGCAGCGCACCAGCAAAGAGATGCGCCCGACCAGCGTGGTGACATTTTTGTCGCAACGTCGCGAGGCCGTAGACGAGGCGTTTGCCGGCGACATCATCGGTTTCACCATTCACGGTGGGGTGCAGTTGGGCGACACCGTGACCGATGGCGCGAGCCGCCAATACACCGGCTTGCCGTTCTTCGCGCCGGAGCTATTTCAGACGGTGGAGCTTAAAAACCCACTGCGCAGCAAGCAGCTGCAACAGGGACTCGCTCAGCTCGGCGAAGAGGGCGCGATTCAAGTATTCAAGCCGCAACTCGGCTCGCTGATGCTGCTCGGCGCGGTCGGCCAATTGCAATTTGAAGTGGTGCAACATCGCCTGCAATCGGAATACAAAGCCGACATCAAACTCTCGGGCAGCCAGTTCGTTGGCGCGCGTTGGGTAACCTCTAATGACCCGGTCGAGATGAAGAAATTCATGGACTACAACGCCAGCAAATTAGCCTACGACGCGGCCAACACGTTGGCGTATTTGCTCACCAGCACCTACGACCTGCGCCTCACGCAGGAGCGGCATCCAAAGATCGAGTTTCACCCGCTGCGCGAGCATGCCGGGTTGACGTTGGAGCGGGCGGCGTAAGTTTTGTAGGAGCGGCGCAAGCCGCGATCAAGGGTTGTGTCGTACCGGAATCGCGGCCCGCGCCGTTCCTACAAACGCTATCATTGATAGCAATTTCACGCCCAAGGAGCCACCATGAGCCAACTGGTAGTCCGCAACATCGAGCCCGAAATCGTCGAAGCCCTGCGCCAGCGCGCGGCTGCGGCCAACATTAGCGCTGAGGAGCAGCATCGCAGACTGCTGCGCGAAGCGTTGGGCACCACTCGCAAGCTCACGTTTATGGAGGTGCTGATGACGATGCCAAACGTGGGGCGGGACGAGGACTTTGCGCGGGACTACGACCAAACGATGCGGCCCGATCCATTCGCGGACTTGTGAGCCGTGTTTTTGCTTGACACGAATGTCATCAGCGAAATTCGCAAAGGCGCTCGTGGAAATCGCGGTGTGCAACACTTCTCTGAGCAAATCAATG
>JAYWAQ010000336.1:0-5176 GCA_043782305.1 Burkholderiales bacterium | reverse complement strand
ACGGCACACGAAAGCTTCGCTGACGCTACGCACAGTGTGTGCCGACGACGCATCTACGACCGCCCGTTGCTGCGCTCCTCGGCGCGGGCTGAAGGGGCAGTTCGAACCGATGTTTGATCGCTTTGGGAGACGGCTACGAGAGCTCGGACGCGAGCATCCGGCTAAGCTTGTCAAAGAAACTATCCAATCTCGATTCAAGACGCAATTCAATGGAAAATTACTCCAATCAGTTACCGCCGAGTACTCGAGAGCAGTTACGATCCATTTGTCATTGGATTATGAATACAGGCCCCAAAAGTTCTCCCGGATTGTTCGGCGGTAATCGTCCAGACGAGCTCAGACGGCAGCTCAGTATTGCGATTTCCATGATTGAGTTTGAATTTGGTACCGACAGCGACATAGCCAAGTCGCTAGCAAACTTGCGTGATCGTCCGGTCTCACAAAGTGGCAGCACAGCGGTATTGCAATGGCAACAGGCCGCAGAAGTATTGGGTGATGCCATAGCAGAGATAGATCGGCGAGAAATCTTTGGTTCGACGAGTCGTGGTGAGCAACCTCGCAAAGGCCAGCGATCAACAGAATACGTGCATTCGCAACGAATTGATGAGATTCGCAAGCTAGACGGCTTTCGCCTCGATACAAAGCGCTTAGTTCGTCTCTTGCAGGAGCTCAATATCGCTTACGAAAACGAAGCGTGGTTCTGCGTGATAGCGATGCAGCGGACAATCATGAATCACATTCCGCCTGCTTTCGGCCATTCCAAATTTGAGCAAGTGCGCAGCCAATACAACGGAAAGTCGCTGGGCAAGACAATGGATACCTTCGCAGATTCGTTGAAGCATCTGGCTGATGAGCACTTACACCAACCCATGCGGCAACACGACCCGCTGCCGTTAGAGCAACAAGTTGACTTTAAAGCACCACTTGATCGACTACTGGTAGAAGTAATTAGAGTGTTGCAATAGTTGCGTAGTCCAAAGAATCGCATCCAGTCTCGTAGTCTCCATCGTCAAGCGATCAAAACTTTAACCGGTCGGCCCCTTCAGCCCGCGCTGAGGAGCGCAGCAACGGGCGGTCGTAGATGCGTCGTCGGCACACACTGTGCGTAGCGTCAGCGAAGCGTTCGTGTGCCGTTGACGCATCCCGCCCGTTGCGAGCACCGGAGGGAGAAGCGGGGTGCAGGGGCTAGCCTTTTGGTTACTCTTGGGCAATGCCAAAAGTGACTCGCCTTTAGGCGAAATGAAGCGGTGGCGTGCGAACCACGAGCAGAAGTCAATCCACCGTCACCCTCTCCCTGGCCCTCTCCCCTCAAGGGAGAGGGGACTGGTTTGCGCTTCGCGGGGTTTACGAGCTGGATCCCCGACTTCGTCGGGGATAACGGCGGTGACGCGCGAGAACGACAGCGGTGTTTTGCGACGATGACGGCGGTGACGTTGCGAGCGAGGCGAGTGCGCTAAACCAACGCCTCTGCAAACTCCCGCGCCACAAATGGCCTTAAATCATCAATCCCCTCGCCAACACCAATAAACCGAAGAGCAATTGGCCGCTCTTTGGCGATGGCGCAGATGACGCCGCCTTTGGCGCTGCCGTCAAGTTTGGTCATCACCAAGCCCGTCAATCCAAGCGCGTCGTCGAATGATTTGACTTGTGCAATGGCGTTTTGGCCGGTGGTGCCGTCTAGCACCAGGAGCACTTCATGCGGCGCACCCGCCATCGCTTTGCCGATCACGCGTTTGGCTTTTTTCAGTTCTTCCATGAGGTTCAACTGCGTGGGCAAACGCCCTGCGGTGTCGCACATGACGACGTCCGTCCCGCGCGCTTTGCCAGCGGCGACGGCGTCGAACATCACGGCTGCAGGATCGCCACCGGCCTGCTGAATCACGGTGACGTTGTTGCGTTCGCCCCAGATGGCGAGCTGCTCGCGGGCGGCGGCGCGGAAGGTGTCGCCGGCTGCGAGCAGGACGCTTGCGCCCTGGCCTTGCAGGTACTTTGCGAGCTTGCCGATGCTGGTGGTTTTGCCTGCGCCGTTGACGCCGGCGATCATGATGACGAAGGGCGCTTCTTTGGCGACTGCGAACGGTTGCTCGAGTGGTTTGAGCAAGTCGGTGAGCGCGTCGACGAGCATCGCACGCGGGTCGCCCGTGCCGCCTGCGGCTTTCCAGCGTTTTCGCAGGTCATCCAGCAGATGTTGCGTCGCGGGCATGCCGCAATCGGCCATCAGGAGCTGGGCTTCCAGTTGCTCCAGCGTGTCTTCGTCGAGCTTGCCCGCAAACAGGACGTTGAGGCCGAGCTTGTTGCGCGTCGCGGTCAGGCCGGATTTGAGTTTGTCCAGCCAGCCTTTTTTTTCTTCGACGATGGGGGCGAGGACGACAGCAGGGACGGCTTCCGCAGATAAAGTCGCGGGAACGTCGAAGCTCGAAGGCGGTTCGGCTATCGTGGGCGACTCAACCGGTTCTGCGACGGTCGGTTGCGATTTTTTCTTGAACAAGCCCCACATGGAGCGCTTTCTCTTGGGATTAGCGACAATTGCATTCTAAGTTTGTCCCCTTACCCTCCGGGGGAGAGGGGCTTTAACGCCATGACCCCCTACAAAAATCAAGTTCGCATCATCGGTGGCACGCATAAGCGGCGCATCGTTCGCTTTCCCGACACGGAGGGCGTGCCGGGCTTTCGGCCGACGCCGGATCGGGTGCGGGAAACGCTATTTAACTGGCTGGGGCAGGATTTGCTGGGCAAGCGCTGCCTGGATGTGTTTGCGGGGTCGGGGGCGCTGGCGTTTGAGGCGGCGTCGCGTCACGCGACTCAGGTGATCGCCATTGAGAACTCGCGCGCAGCGGCACAGGCCATGGCGCAGAATCAGAAATTACTTGATTTTCCGAATTTGAAAATCGTCAACACCGATGCGTTCGCGTTTCTTGCATCCACGCCAGAGAAGTTCGATGTGATCTTTCTCGATCCACCGTTCGCGCAGAACTGGTGGGATCGGCTTGCTCGCCTGATCGCACGCGTGGCCACGCCCGAAGCCTTGATCTATTGCGAGTTCGCGAAAGAAATGAAAACGCTGCCCGGCTTTACCCGGACGCGACAGGGACGCGCCGGTGTGGTGCACTATCATCTGTTCACGCCTGCCGACATCGCTCCCACAGAAGGAGCAAAAGAAGCGTAAGGCGATCACGACAGGGAGAGACTATGTTGCGCTGCGTATATCCGGGCACGTTTGACCCGCTGACCAAGGGCCACGAGGATTTGATTCGTCGGGCTTCGAAATTGTTTGGCGAAGTGGTTGTGGGCGTCGCTGATTCCAAGCGCAAAGGGCCGTGGTTTACCGCCGACGAGCGCGTGGCGCTGGCGCAGGAAGTGACCAAAGAATTGCCCAACGTTCGCGTCGCGCGATTCTCCTGTTTACTGCTTGATTTTGTGCATGAACAAAACGCCAGCATCATCATGCGCGGCCTGCGAGCGGTGAGCGATTTTGAATACGAATTTCAGATGGCGGGCATGAATCGCGGCATGGATCCGAGCGTTGAAGTGGTATTCCTCACGCCATCAGAAAAATATCTTTTTATCTCGGCGACCATCGTGCGCGAGGTGGCGTTTTTCGGCGGTGATTTTGGGCGCTTTGTGCATCCGGTTGTTGCCGATGCGCTCAGGCGGAAAGTGGCGGAGCGCAAGGCTGAGGGCGCTTAGCCGCTCGAATAGAGTTACCCGCTATTCGTCGCATGTGACTTGCACGTGGCAGGATCACCGTTAAGATTTGACGATGAATGAACGCTTCCTGCTGAATGCTTTGCGCGGCCTGTTTTTGTCGCTTGGGAAACGCAGATTAAATCGCCAACCCGGCGGAGGCCGGGGCCCACGCCCGACGCAACTCGTTGATCATGCAGAGGGCGTGGATACCGGCCTCCGCCGGTATGGCGAGAAATTTGAATTGTTCTGCGTTTCCCTTGCTACCTCACTTTTTTTGATCGCACCCAACGTTTGGGCGTTGCAAGCCATCCCCACAACAGGAAAAATAACGCTCGACGGCAAGCTCGACGAGGCGGACTGGCAACGCGCGCCGATCTCCGGCGATTTCATCGAAAACATGCCGAACGAGAAGCAGCCTGCGAGGGTCAAAACCGAAGTGCGGGTGCTCTACGATCAAGACGCCATTTATTTCGGCATCCGCGCGTTCGATCCGGATCCTTCGCGGATCCACGCGCCTTTCGTGCGGCGCGACAAAGTGTTTGGCACGCAAGACAATTTCATCGTCTGGATCGATCCGACCGGTGCGCGCAAGTTCGCCCAGTTCTTTCGCGTCAACGAGCGTGGCGTGCTGGCCGATGGCGTGTGGAACGAGGACAACTCGGAAGAGGACTTTGCACCGGACTTCGATTTTGAGGCGGTTCCAATGCGCCTGGCGGACGGCTGGAGCGCGGAGTTTCGCATTCCGTGGGCGTCACTGCGCGTGCCGCATCCGGTGCCGGAAAAGCTGGCATTCATTGTGTTTCGCAACATGCCGCGCGAGACGCGTATCCGCATGACAAACGTGTCGCTTGGGCGCGATCCGTCGTGCTTTTTGTGTGTGGCGGAGGAGTTGACCGGGCTCAAAAACTTGTCGACAACGTCCGGGCTGACGGTCACCCCGTACGCGGCGGTCAACATGAGCCAGACTCGCGAAGGAGACGCTGCAAGAGTTCGCGAAACCCGATTCAGCGCCGGGGCGGACGTCAAGTGGCGGCCGAGTTCGGAATGGATTGTTGACGGCACCTTTCGACCTGATTTTTCGCAGCTTGAACTCGATACGCCGCAGTTGAAAGGTAACACCCGGTTCGCCTTGTCAGTCCCCGAAAAGCGTCCGTTTTTTCTGGAAGGCTCTGACCTGTATTCAACGCCGTATGGGCTGATCTATACGCGCTCGATCACCGATCCGCTGTGGGGCGCGCGGGCGACGTATCGCAGCGAACCTGCCGATGCGACCGTGCTGACCGTGGCGGATCGCGGTGGTGGATTTGTGTTGCTCCCTGGCACGTATTACTCGGACGCGCGAGCACAAGGCGCGTCGCAGAGCACGCTGGCGCGCGCCCGATTGCCGTTTGCGGCATTGGCCGGAACGGGCAGCTTCGGTGCGCTGATTTCGGATCGAAACTACGACGATGGCACGACCAATCGCGCAGCCTCGGTTGACGCGCAGTTC
>JAYWAQ010000335.1:0-5183 GCA_043782305.1 Burkholderiales bacterium | reverse complement strand
CCTCTTCGCCTGCGACTTCACGCTTGGCGTTGTAGGTGTCGAGCGCTTGTTTTTTGCAACGTTCTAGGATGTCGGCGTCGTCCAGATCAGGCTGCGCTTTTTGCCAGTCGGCAACATGCGCATGAACCTGCACATCGTGCATCGCAGCCTCAAGGCCCGGCAGATCCCATTGCTCTTCCTGGCTCTCCGGTGGTACGTAGATTTTGACCGTATCGTCGACCCAGCCACCGATCATGTCGCGTACGGTGTCGCTCACGTTCGCGTGTTCGAGCAGGTGATTACGCTGCTCGTAAATCGCTTTGCGCTGATCGTTGGCAACGTCGTCGTACTCAAGCAATTGCTTGCGAATATCGAAGTTGCGCGACTCCACCTTGAGCTGCGCTTTTTCGATCTGACGCGACATGATGCCCGCTTCAATCGGCTCGCCGTCAGGGATGCGCAGACGCGTCATGATGTTCTTCATGCGGTCGCCGCCGAAAATACGAATCAGCGGATCTTCGGCCGACAGAAAGAAGCGACTGGAACCGGCATCACCCTGACGACCGGCGCGACCGCGCAACTGGTTATCGATACGACGCGATTCATGGCGCTCGGTGCCGACGATGCGCAAACCACCGGCAGCCAGCACTTCATCATGCCGCGCCTGCCAGGCTGTTTGCGTAGCTTCCATCTTGGCTTTGCGCTGATCGGGCGACAGTGATTCATCTTCGCGAATCGCACGCAATTCGGGCTCAAGCGCGCCGCCGAGCACGATGTCGGTGCCGCGACCGGCCATGTTGGTGGCGATGGTCACGGCCTTGGGCATTCCCGCCTGGGCAACGATGCTTGCTTCACGCTCATGCTGCTTCGCGTTCAATACCTGATGCGGCAATTTATCCTTGGTCAGCATCGCCGAGATCAGTTCGGAATTTTCAATGGAAGTCGTACCCACCAGCACCGGCTGACCACGGCTGTAGCAATCGCGAATGTCGATCACGGCCGCTGCATACTTCTCGGCAGCGGACTTAAAGAACAAATCGTTTTCGTCACGACGCACCATGTCGCGATGGGTCGGGATGATGACGGTTTCGAGGTTGTAAATCTGCTGGAATTCGTAGGCCTCGGTGTCAGCCGTTCCCGTCATACCGCCCAGCTTGGCGTACATGCGGAAATAGTTCTGGAACGTGATCGAGGCCAGGGTCTGATTCTCGCGCTGGATCGGCACGCCCTCTTTCGCCTCTACGGCTTGATGCAAGCCGTCGCTCCAGCGACGACCGGACATCAGACGCCCCGTGAATTCATCAACGATGATGACTTCACCGTCCTGCACCACATAATGCTCGTCACGGTTGTACAGCGCGTGCGCGCGCAGCGTCGCGTACACATGATGCATCAGCGAAATGTTCGCTGCGTCATAGAGGCTCGCTCCCGCGGGCAGCAAGCCCATTTGCTCAAGCAACTGCTCGGCGTGCTCGTGGCCCTGTTCCGAGAGGTGAACCTGACGACCCTTTTCGTCGACCCAGTAATCACCGGTCGCATCTTCTTTTTCTTGCCGGGAGAGCTTGGGCGACAGATCGTTGATCTTGTAATAAATCTCGATGTTGTCTTCGGCTTGTCCGGAGATGATGAGCGGCGTCCGCGCCTCGTCAATCAGGATCGAGTCGACCTCGTCCACGATCGCGTAGTTTTGGCCGCGCTGACGGCGATCCGCCACCGCGTATTCCATGTTGTCGCGCAGGTAGTCAAAGCCGAATTCGTTATTCGTGCCGTAGGTGATGTCAGCGGCGTAAGCGGCGATTTTCGAGGCGTTGTCCTGCTGCGACGTCACGGTGCCAACGCTCATGCCGAGGAAGCGATAGATGCGTCCCATCCAGTCGGCGTCACGTACCACCAGATAGTCGTTCACCGTCACCAGATGCACGCCTTTGCCCGACAGCGCATTCAGGTAAATCGGCAGCGTCGCCATCAGCGTTTTGCCCTCACCGGTACGCATCTCGGCAATCTTGCCTTCATGCAGCGCCATGCCACCGATCAGTTGCACGTCGAAGTGACGCATTTCGAGTACGCGGCGCCCCGCTTCCCGCACCACGGCGAATGCTTCTACGAGCAAGTCATCGAGCGTTGCCCCATCGGCAACGCGCTTTTTGAACTCGGCGGTTTTGCCACGCAACTGGTCATCAGAAAGCGCTTTCAAGCCATCCTCGAGCGCGTTGATCTTGATCACATTGCCGCGAAATTGTTTGAGCAGGCGGTCGTTGCGGCTGCCGAATATTGTTTTTAGAAATTTATCGATCATGATCTTGAGCTGCGCGCGAAATGGGCGCGGGAAAGGTGGCCGCTTGAATAACGGTGGCCAGGGTGGCTGACGTGGCAGAGCCCGCCGGACTCCGCAAGCACTAAATCATGCTGCGAAGGCGAAGCGGGCGAAACCTTATATTCTATGTGCAGCGACTGTGGTCGCTCTGCCTGCGGCGATCGCCGCAGTGAACACGCGAAGCCTGCGCTACTGAACCGCGAGGAAGCGGCCGGGATTCTGCGCGACGCCGTTGAGGCGCACTTCGAAATGCAGGTGCGGGCCGGTCGAGCGGCCCGTGGTGCCCACGCGAGCGATGCGTTGTCCGCGTACGACGAGATCGCCTTCTTTGACGAGGAGTTCCGAGCCATGCGCATAGCGCGTGACAAGCCCGTTTCCGTGGTCAATTTCAATGCTTTTGCCGTAGGCGGAATGGGTGTCTGCATAAATCACTTTGCCGCTGGCGGCTGCATTGATTGCGGTGCCGGTTTCGGCAGCGAAGTCCACGCCTTCGTGGAAGGTTTGATGGCCGCTAAACGGATCAATCCTGTAACCGAAGTTCGAGGTGTAATTGATGTTTTCAACCGGCGGCAGCGTCGGCAGGAACTTGCGCTGCGCGCTGCCCTCAACCAGAAGCGCTTCGAGCACGGAGAGTTGGTCGGCTTTGACGTCGACGTTCTTGTTCAATTCGCCCAGCTGTTTGGCGAAATCGTCAATCGAGAGCGGTGCGCCGACCGAGGCTGCGCCGCCACGACCGCTGTTGGCGGTGGCGCTGGGCAACTCGGCGGGCTTCAGGCCCGCGACCTTGGCTAGCTTCTCGCCCAATCCATCCAGCCGCAGCATGTGCGCCTGCACTTCACCGAGCTTGACGGCGAGATTGTTAATGTTGTCCTGAATCTGCTGCTGTCGCTCTTTGGCTTCGGCGTGCTGATCAGCCAGAAGCACGCTGCGAATCAGTGGATGATTGCTGGTGGCGGCGTACTTCAGCGAAAGGTAATTGGCGAGTGTGGCCGTCAAACCCAGTGCGAGCAACGCGACGAACGTCAGGCCGATGACCTGAGGAACGCCAACATTCAGCGATTTCTTGGTTCTAAAGTCACTCGAAACAACGATAATTTGCAAGTGAGATTCCTCAATTTTCCCGGCGCTGGCAAAGCACTCTATCCGCGTCCCAAAGCGCTGACCCAATTTCTGGACCGTCTGCCCGCTTTGAGCGCTGCGTTACTACATGCCCGCGAAGGCTCACGTCAATTCGATGTGTTGATTGAGGCAGTGCCCGAGCGTCTGAAGCGCTTTATCGTGGCCATGTCCGCCTCAGGTTCAACGCTGAGTATTACCGTCGCATCCGCCGAGGCCGCACATCTGACGCGGCTCTTAAGCACCGAAATGCTCACGAATCTGGACCGTAAGGGATTGAAATTTAACGAAATTTCGTTGAAGACGCAATCAAACAGTGCATCGGCCATTCGGCCCAGAGAGCTACCGAAAGCCGATTCGCAGCGAAAACTGAGCACCACCGCAGATCACATCAAGAGTGAGCGCATGCAAACCAGTCTTAAACGATTGGCGAAAACGGTGGCAAATCGGTAGCTGGAACGCCGATTAATTCCGAGAATCTTAGATTTCGAGCGCCAGAAATGGTTTGGCATTACGCGGCGAGCGATATAGCTTTTCCAGGAAACGCCTGTTCTACAAGGGCTGGCGGTTAATTAGCGCGGTTATCGATCTATGAGTATTTCTACTTTTAGCGCATGTGAAGTAAGGGTTCCAGCGAAAAGCTGTTAGCGAAAAGCCCCGACTCTAAACCGTAAGCCGCCAAGACTCATGTCGCGCCTGCAACGCCAGACACAATTTGTTGTTCAACTCATGCCCGGATTTGAACGCGTGATATTTGGCTCGCACTCTGTGGCCGAGCAAGAAGAGATCGCCCACGGCATCGAGCACTTTATGCCGCGCCAGTTCGTCGGCAAAGCGCAGCCCCTCGCGGTTGAGCACTTTGTATTCGTCGAGCACGATGGCGTTTTCCATGCTGCCACCTTGCGCCAGACCGATTGAGCGCAGCGTCTCCACTTCGTAGGCGAAACCGAAGGTTCGTGCGCGGCTGATATGCGAGAGAAAGTCCTCGTCATCGAGTTTCATCTTGACGTGACATTGATCATCGGGAATTGCGGGATGCGAAAAATCGATGGTGAAGTCCACCTCGAAATTCGGGCTGGGCAGCAACTCGGCATACTTGTCGCCCATCTCGACGCGCACCGGCCTAAGCACCTCGATGTAGCGACGCGGCGCATCCTGAGCGACCACACCCGCCTGCTCGATCAAAAACACGAACGGCGCGGACGAACCATCCATGATCGGCACTTCGAGGTTATCGAGTTCGATGATCGCGTTGTCGATGCCGCAGCCGACGCAGGCCGCAAGCAGGTGCTCGACTGTCGCGACCTTGGCATCACCCAGAACGAGTGTGGTGGCCAGCCGCGTTTCCTTGACCAGTTCGGCCTTGGCGGGTATGTCCTGCGGGGGAGTTAAATCGGTGCGGCGGAAGATGATTCCAGTATCAGGCGGCGCGCTCTTGAGCGTGATCTGCACGCGGACGCCAGAGTGCAGCGCGACGCCAGTGGCCGATACCTCGCCGGCGAGGGTGTGTTGTTGTGGCATGGCGCGAAGTATAGATTTTGCGCGCGGCAGCACGTGGCAGCTCACGGTTGCTCAAAGCGGCTCACGGCTGATGACGCTAGCAAAGCAGCAACGAACGGCGCAGGGAGCGGATGCGTCGTTCGTCTGGCGGAATTTTTTTCGCCTCGGAGACTGACTAGTAGTTCGTTCCGACAAAACTATTACATATTAAGTCACGCCGAGGTCGAACTTGTTCCAGCGAAACACCACGGGCGACGCATTGATTTCTGCGATG
>JAYWAQ010000334.1:0-5205 GCA_043782305.1 Burkholderiales bacterium | reverse complement strand
GTATCACGCTCGCTGACGGTCAGCGCCAAACCATCGTCAGCACGGGGCGGACGGACATGTCGGTGGCGCTGCGACTGGAGATGCGGCTCTAGGGACTGGCTTCGCGGCACACAAGTAGCGAAGCGCGCCTACAATCGAGCCATGCCTGACACCAAAAAAACCCTGCTACTCACCGGCGCATCACGCGGGATTGGCCATGCGACGGTCAAGCATTTTCATTCGGCGGAATGGCGCGTGATCACGGTCTCACGGCAACCATTTGACAAGATTTGCCCCTGGCCGCAAGGCGAAAAAGATCATGTCCAGATGGATCTCAACGATCTGGATCAATTCCCTGCTGCGATAGCGCGGATCAAGGCCAAACTAGCCGAGCCCGAGACGGGTGGAAAACTCTCCGCGTTGATCAATAACGCGGGTATATCGCCGAAGATGCCCGACGGCAGTCGCATGGGCGTGCTCGACGCCGATATCAGCGTCTGGCAAAACGTGATGAATGTCAATCTGTTCGCCACGGCGCTGTTGGCGCGTGGCTTGTTTGACGAGCTGAAAGCGGCGCAGGGCAGCGTGGTGAACGTCACCTCGATTGCTGGCGGCAAGGTGCATCCTTTTGCCGGTGTGGCTTATGCGGCATCGAAGGCTGCGCTCGCTTCCCTGACTCGTGAAATGGCCAATGATTTTGGACGCCATGGCGTGCGCTGCAACGCCATTGCTCCGGGTGAAATTGATACGTCCATCTTGTCGGCGGGCACCGATGAGATCGTGCAGCGTGAGATTCCGTTGCGGCGTTTGGGCAAGCCTTCTGAGGTCGCCACGCTGATTTATTTTTTGTGTACTTCGCAGAGTTCGTATATCAACGGCGCGGAGATACACGTCAACGGCGGCCAACACGTTTGATTTGCGTTGGAAGTAGCTGTGATCCTTCGTTGCGAGGCTCCTCGCGTGGGTTAACCACGCGTCGTCGCCCCGCGCCTCGGCTGACAGCCCCTTCCAACGCAAATCGACTCTCCGTCGTGGCGTGGGCAATGTCCCCTCTCCCCTTCCGGGAGAGGGCTAGGGTGAGGGGACGGGTGGCGTGTAGCGTTACCGCGCTACGCCAATCAACTAATTCTGAAGTATGACCCTCTGGCACGCGCTCCGCCGGTTTCTCAAAGCCGACGGCATGATCTACTCCGGCTATCTGGCGTTTCTGTCGTTGCTTGCGTTGTTGCCAGTGCTCGGTGTACTGTTCTGGCTGTCGCAACAAAGCTCGATCATCAAAGCCGCGGACGGTGCGTTTCGTGATTTTTTGTTTACCAATCTGTTTCCTGAGACGGCGAAACAGGTTGTTGCTGTTGTCGACAAGCTGCGTGCGAATGCCAAAGGTTTGGGCATGACGGGTATCGCCATCATCGCTGGCGACTTGTTGCTGAAAGCACTTGCCCTCAACGCAGCGGTGGATCGAATCTGGGGCTCGACGCGGCGTAATCTCTGGGGATTTGTTCGCGGTGCTCTGGTCGTGCTGCTGCTGGTTCCGCCCGTCGTCGCTGCGTTGTTCTGGGTGATTCGTTTCCTCGAAAAATTCCTGGCCGCATTGATGCCATCGATGAGCGAGTCAATTCAAACTGTTTTCGACCCTTTTGAAATTGGTGTTCCCCTGATCGCCGCGCTAACCCTTATTTATAGATGGGTTCCGGCTCGGCTCAATGCGTGGAAATCGCCGCTCGCTTCGGCGCTTTTGGTGACTGTACTCATCGTAGTGGCGCGCTATCTGATAACTCACTATTTCGCGCAACTACAGCAATTGAAATCACTCTACGGTGCTTTCATCGCGTTTCCTGTTTTGATGGTGACCGTGTTCGTGATCTGGGCGCTGGTGCTCTACGGCGCGGCGCTGGTTGCCGAGGGATTTGGCGGCAAGCTCAGCACTAAATCCAGCAAGCCAAAACCAGCCAAAAACTAGCCAAGCGTTTTGTAGCCGGGCAGCCTTGCCGCGTTTGCGCGCACTGCCGCGATAAGCGCGCGCACATTTGGATGATTTTGCGTTTCGATGCGACCCGCCAGTCGATAAATCTCAACCGCGAGCGGCACAAAATGCAGCTTGAACTGCGCCGCCGCGGCGCGCAAACCCAACCCGACATCGGCTGCGCCCGCAGCGATGCTCGCTGCGACGGCTTGATGCGTAAATTCCTCGTGCTCATAGCCGGAAATTCGGGCCGAGGCGACGCCCGCGTCGGTAAGCAGCGAGTCCAATAGCAACCGTGTGCCCGATCCGCGCTGACGGTTAATGAACCGCACATTGCCATGAACCAGATCAGCCAGCGACGATACTTTTCCCTTCAGTCGTGGCGAGATGATGAGCCCTTGCTCACGCTGCATCAGGGGCACACTCCAGAAGTCTGAACTCTGTTCGACGCTGGCCCACAAAGATGATTCCGACTGGGCTTTGCCGCTGTTCGCAGCGAGCGTCACGTGGTGATAGCCCGCCAGGTCAGCATCCCCTCGCAATAGCGTACGGATGCAGTCCACACTGCCACCGCTGCTGGTGTGAATCGCATCGGCAAGTGCCTGCGCTTTGGCATCCGTTGTGCCGGGTGTCGGGCGGGTAAACACCTGCGCAATCGCAAAGTCGTGGCTCGCCATCAGTCGAAGCTGCGCCTCATCTCGTAACGATTGCATGAGATCGGTAGCGAACATTTCCACGCGATCCCTGGCGGGTGGAGCAAACAGTTCGCCATGCTTTTCCAAAACGGCAAGAATCGCGCGACCCTTGCTTGTCAGACTCGTGCCCCGGCCCCGCGATTTGCCGACTAGCTTGCAACCCAACGCCTCATCAAAACCAAGCAACCGCCCCCACAGCGTTCGATACGTCACGCCCAACGCTTGCGCAGCTTGGGTGATCGATTGCGTGTCAGCGACGCTGCGCAGGCTGCGGGCCAGATCGCTTAAATTCACACGTTCAGTGCCGATTGACGCTTCGGCCTCGGTAGAAAAACTGATCTGTAACGCTGACGGTCTGTTCATTGAGGAGCCGAAGTAAATACTTGCAATTTATGTAGTCGATTACATATTAAATCAGCGCCACGTGAAAACGCAAAATACAGCTTGGTTTTACTTGTGAAGAAGTGACGGAAATGAATGTCAGCGGCTCTGGATTTGGCTTGCGGCTCACTCGCTACTCAATTCGCTTTTGGTTCATTCGGTTCATGCTGTGCGCGGCTGTTGCACAGGTTTCGACAGCGAACGCATCGGAGCCACCCGCCATCACAGTTTACGCAGCTGGCAGCTTGCGTGAGGCGATGGGCGCGCTGGAGCGCGCTTACGCAGATGAGCGTCGCTGCGCAGCGCCCACGGGACCACTGCCGGTTTTTCAGTGCCTGTTTGGGTCACCCGGCAGGCCGCGCAAAAATATTGAAAGTGTGCACGTTGCAACTTTGCTAATGCCGACGCGGTCACGGTCGGCTGCCGCATCAATCCCGAAGTGAGTGTCTTCGCTGAATCGATTGCCGCGGCGGGCTCACTGCTGCTTGCTGGCGATTCAACGCTCATGGAAATCACAGCGTTGTCGCTGCGTGTAAGCGCGACGGCTACTGTGATCGCCGCGTTGATCGGGCTTCCGCTTGGCGCGTGGGCTGCGCTGACGACAAGTCGTTTGCGAACACCGATGGTCGTCATGCTCAATGCGTCGATGGGGTTGCCGCCTGTCGTTGTTGGCCTGATCGTCTATTTGCTGCTTTCACGCAGCGGCCCGATGGGGCCATTGGGCTGGCTATTCACGCCTGCTGGCATGGTGATGGCGCAGAGCATTTTGATCACGCCGATCATCGCTGCACTGGCGCGACAAACCATTGAGGACGCGCATGTACCGCTTCGTGACTGGTTTATGTCGCTGGGGTTGAGCGCATGGCAGCGCATCGTCACGCTGTTGTTCGAAGCGCGCTTTTCGTTAGCGGTTGTGCTGCTCGCCGGATTTGGGCGCGCCATCGCCGAAGTTGGCGCGGTGATGATGGTGGGCGGCAATATCGCGGGTTCGACGCGCGTGATGACGACCACGATTGCGCTTGAGACTTCGAAGGGTGATTTGCCTTTAGCGCTTGCGCTCGGCGTATTGCTCGTTACGCTTGTGCTCATCGTCAATGGGGCTGCACAGATATTGAAAGCTTGGATGGAGCGGCGTCATGGTTGATGCGCTGACTGCCACCAACCCACCGGTTGCGCTGGTGAAAATACATGGGGCCTCGGTAATCGTTGACGAAAAAGCACTGCTCGCGGACATTGATCTCACAATTTACGAAGGCGAAAGCGTTGTCGTGCTGGGCGCCAACGGGGCGGGTAAATCGACCCTTTTGAAGCTTTGCAATGCGATCATTTCACCCGGTCTTGGCAGTGTGCAAACGCTGCCTTTGCTTGAGCAGTCACTGATTTTTCAACGACCCGCTTTGCTCCAGCGCACGGTGTTGGACAACGTGCGTTTCGTGCTTTCGATTCGTGGCGTCGCCGAACCCGCCTGCACTGAACAGGCACAGCGCGCGCTCGCAGCCTGCAACTTGAGTGCTACAGCAAACCAGCCAGCGCAATCGCTATCGGGCGGTGAACAGCAACGTCTTGCGCTTGCGCGCGCTTGGGCCTGCAAGCCACGCCTGTTACTCGCGGATGAACCAACGGCCAATCTCGCGCCGGGCGCTATGCGAGATGTCGAGAGCTTGTTGCATGCCGTTCAAGCTGAAGGCACGACATTGGTGCTCACCACGCACAACGTCGCACAGGCCAAGCGCCTCGCGCGCCGAATCGTTTTTCTGGATGGCGGAAGGATCGTTGAAGACCGCGCCGCCGGTGAATTTTTTGCGTCACCCCGTTCCGCCGCTGCGCGGACTTATCTCGCAGGAGAATCTTTATGAAGCGAATTTCTCGCCTGGCCGCACTTGCGCTATCGGCCATTTCCGTGAGTGCGCTTACTCCGACGTCTGCTCTTGCGCAGGAGGCGACCATCACGGTCTCGTCCACCACCTCAACCGAGCAATCCGGCTTGTTCGGGTATCTACTGCCGCAAGTACAGAAAGCCACGGGAATTACCGTCAAGGTCGTTGCATTGGGCACCGGGCAGGCTCTTGACGTTGGCCGTCGCGGTGACGCAGACGTCGTCTTCGTCCACGATCAGGTCGCGGAAGAAAAATTCATCGCAGAAGGCGCGGGCGTTGAGCGCATCGCCGTGATGTACAACGACTTTGT
>JAYWAQ010000333.1:0-1845 GCA_043782305.1 Burkholderiales bacterium | reverse complement strand
GGTTTCACGCAGATCAGCGTGTCACATGAGGTGTCACCGCTCATGAAGTTCGTGTCGCGTGGCGATACGGCCGTCGTCGACGCGTATCTTTCTCCGATTCTTCGTCGCTATGTTGAGCAGGTGCAATCGGCGCTCGGCAATGTGCGCTTGCAGTTCATGCAAAGCTCGGGTGGCCTGACCGACGCACACAAGTTTCAGGGCAAGGACGCGATTTTGTCAGGCCCGGCAGGCGGTATCGTCGGCGCGGCAGCGGTGACGCAGCTCGCGGGCTTCGACAAGATGATCGGTTTCGACATGGGCGGAACGTCAACCGACGTGACGCACTTCGCCGGCGAATACGAACGCGCCTTTGAGACCGAAGTGGCTGGCGTGCGCCTTCGTGCACCGATCATGCAGATTCATACGGTTGCCGCAGGCGGTGGCTCGATCTGCACGTTTGATGGCAGCAAGTTCCGTGTTGGCCCGGAGAGCGCGGGCGCGAACCCCGGCCCGGCTGCGTATCGTCGAGGCGGCCCGCTGACCGTGACCGACTGTAACGTGATGGTCGGCAAATTGCGACCAGAGCTATTCCCCCCAGTTTTCGGGCCGAATGGCGATCAACCGCTGGACACCCGCGCCGTGATCGACAAGTTTGAAGCGATGGCGTTGCAAGTCGAGCGCGATACCGGTCAGAAAAAATCGCCGGAAGAAATCGCCGCTGGCTTTTTACGCATCGCGGTTGAAAATATGGCCAACGCGATCAAGCACATCAGCGTGCAGCGCGGCTATGACGTCACGGAATACACGTTGACCTGCTTCGGCGGTGCGGGCGGGCAGCATGCCTGCATGGTCGCCGACGCGCTGGGTATGCAGCGCGTTTACATCCACCCGTTCGCAGGCGTGTTGTCGGCTTATGGCATGGGTCTGGCCGACGTGCGTACGCTCAAGCAGGCGGCGGTTGAGAAGACGTTGAGTGATGACTTGCTGAGCTCGCTGACCTCGGAGTTTGACGCGTTGAGCCAGCAGGCTCGCGCTAATGTCGAAGCTCAGGGACTCGCCGCAGAAAAGGTTCGTGTCTCGAAAACGCTGGCGCTCAAGTACGACGGAACGGACACAACCATCGAGTTGCCGATGGCCGACAGCACCTCGGCATCCTCGCTGCTCAAGGCGTTCGAGACCACGTATCGGCAGCGCTACGGCTTCCTGATGCCCGGTCGGGCGCTCGTGGTGGAAGCCATCGCTGCCGAGGCGATAGGACAAACGCAATCGGCGCAGGAATCAACACCCGATTTGCCTGCTCGCCCCGCAGGCATGCAAGCGCGCGCCGAGGTTAAGGCTTTCACCGATAACGCCCTGCGACCCACGCAAGTTTTCTATCGCGAAGACCTGCGTCCGGGCGACATCATCATCGGCCCGGCCATCATCAAGGAGCCGATTGCAACGACGGTCGTCGAGCCCGAATGGCGCGCAGTCGTTACAACGCAAAATCATCTCGTACTGGAACGCACAAAAACGGCCGAACGTGCCCACGCCATCGGCACCACCGCCGACCCCGTGCTGCTGGAAGTATTCAACAACCTGTTCATGGCGATTGCCGAGCAGATGGGTGTGACGCTCGCGAACACAAGCTACTCGGTCAACATCAAGGAGCGGCTCGACTTCTCCTGCGCGATTTTTGATCCCGAGGGCAATCTTGTCGCCAACGCGCCGCACATGCCGGTGCATCTGGGTTCTATGGGCGAGAGCGTTCGCGTGATTCTTGAGAAGCGCGCTGGGCAGATGAAGCCAGGCGATGCCTTTGTACTCAATGCACCGTACGCGGGTGGTACGCATATCCCGGACGTGACCGTTGTCACGCCCATCTTT
>JAYWAQ010000332.1:0-5224 GCA_043782305.1 Burkholderiales bacterium | reverse complement strand
AACTTGAACTGACGATACACCTTGAAATAGGCGACTCCGGCGCGGCTGTCCGCGAGCAGTTGATCGAGACACGCGCCGAGATCGTTACGTTGTTCATGCAGCCGTTGCAGCTTCAATGCCGACGAGTCGCGGTGCGCGGCGTCGACATCCGCGCGCAACGTTTGCGCGGTCATTGCCTTGATTTTGAGCGACATGATGGACATGCGATCCATGATGCTGCCGGCGGTTTCGCTGTTCAACCGCGCCGTCGCGCTGACTTTTGCTATCGGTTGGTCGCTGCTGGCGGTCGCGGCGTCGATCAGGCCGAGCGACAACAGCAAAAACTCGTCAACCCGCTCCGTAGCGTCGTTGCGCGCCTGGTTGTAGCCGTCAATCGCGCGCTTGTTGGCGGTGATGTCGGCATCGCTCGCTCGGGTGCGGCGGGCCAAATCCTCTTCATCCCAGAGCAAACTATTGTTGCGATGATTGGTGGCGACCCAGCGCCAGACGTCGGCCTCAGCAAAATCAACCGCCGTTTTCGGCCAGCTCGCGAGCGAGAGGCAAGCGTCGTGGAAGGACTTCACCTGAAGCGCTGTGACCGGTTGATGCGCGTGATCTGCTGGAGTTAGGGGCGTTGGTGCCATGCGGCGGATTCCTCGTAGGCCGAAGCGGCCTCTGTGATGTTGCTAGCATCGAATCCCCAATTATCGACGAACCTTGACCACTCGCACTGGGCTCACCCGCGCCAATCCCATGACAGACGCTTCATCGCCCCGCCCGCTCATCGTCCGAATCCGCAATTTCATTGGCGACGTGGTACTTGGAGTTCCCGCACTGGAGCGCCTGGAGCGCGCGGGGTACGCGTTGCATCTGGTCGGCAAGCCGTGGGCGAAATCGCTTCTGGAAGCGTACGGCTGGCCGGTGACGCGATATCCCAAGTCATTTAGCGAGCGCCGTGCGCTGTTGGCGCAGGTCGCGCTGCCGCTGCGCGCCAAGGACGCGACGTTCGACCGACGGGTCAATGCGGTGACGTTCGCCACCTCGTTTTCCAGCGCACTCGACATGCGCTTTGCCGGGCTGAAGCCCTTTGGTTACGCGGTCGAAGGACGCAGTTTTCTTCTGAAAAAATCCGCGTCTATTGTATACGGCGAGCATGCGCTGGATTCGTACTGGCGACTGACGAGCGCGCTACTGAACGACAACACCCCAAACCCATCGGCCGTGCAACTGAAAATCAGCAATCACGCGAACGAGGCCGCGCGCACTGCGTTGCAAAGCGCGGGCGTTCGCTCTGGCTATATCGTGCTGGTGCCGTTCGCTGGCGGTACGTTCGAAAAGCTTGATAAAAAGTGGCCGCATTTTGCCCAGCTTGCGGCGCGACTGGCCTCGACGGGGTGCGATCTGGTGATGGCTCCGGGGCCGGATGAAATGGACATCGCGCGCACCATCGCACCGCAAGCAAAACTGCTACCGAAACTTGATCTCGGGCCGTATTGCGCCGTGCTGCGCGATGCCGCACTGACCATCGCCAATGACACCGGGCCGGGACATATGGCGGCGTCGGTCGGCGGTCGATTGTTGAGCGTGCTCGGCCCAACCAAAATCGAGCAATGGGGGCCGCGCGGCCCGCACGTGACTATCGTTCAGCGTTATCCAGAATGGCCTTCGGTCGGTGCCGTGGTGGACGCCGCTTCACCATTGCTCACCCCCTGATTCTTGCAATACGCACCAGCCGCAAAAATCCCCAGCATCAATGGATACCAGGTTCCTTCGGTCACAATAAATAGCGGCGAGTCAAGCAGGCAATGCACGAGGAGTGTCGCCAGCAACGAAAATCCCACCAGCTTGTCTCCCAGTGGCAGCGCGCGCATCACCCAGCCCGCGGACAGCAACCACGCGGTGAGGGCAACGACCCCGAGCAAGCCGAACTGAACGGCAAAAAACAGAAACTGATTGTGCGGGTTGTACGCACCGATCTTGCACCACTCGGGCGACTTCGCGATGCGACAATATTCCATCGCATAGCTACCAGCCCCCCAGCCGAGCACGGGCCGCGACTCGATTAGCTCAATCGATTTGCTCGCGTACTCCAGGCGTTGTCCGATGGACGTCTTGATGCCCTGCTCCTGCGACGACTCGGCTTCGCTGAAGGCCGTGTGAAGGCGCTCGCGCACCATGTCACTCGCTGAAGCTGCGATGAGCGCCACCGCCATGAGCCCTGCAGCCGCCAGCCGCAGACGCGTGTCCCGCGCAGCAAAAAACGCGACAACGGCGATCACAATTAGATTAACCAGCAATGTGATGTAGCCCGCCCGGCCATGCACGAAGTAGAGAATGTTCACCGCAGCAGCTGCGGCAACCGCCGCCCACGACCAACCGCGCGCCGCCTGCGCTCCAGCCAGTCGGCAGCGCCAGGCTTCAGCGAATGCTGCAACGAAAAACACCGACATCATGACGTTTTGCGTGATGTGGTGCTTGAACACAAAATGGTCGTCCAGTTCGTGCGGCTGATGAATCTTCCCGAACGGAAACGCCCACGCGATGTGCAAGTACGACAGTGCCAGTGTGAGCAACATCGCGCTCATCCAGGCCAACAGCGCACGCCGACGCCAGCGCTCGTCTGTGAGCACCGCGATCGCGATCGGCGCGTAGAGCAAGCGTGAATATTTGGTCAGCGCCCGGCGAATTTCATCGGCCGGGGCGTTGCTGTAACTTGCCCCGAGAAAGATTACAGCGCACAAAATAAGCGTTGCCAAAGCAAACGGATGCGCCCGCCAGCGCTGCCAGTGCGAGAGGTAGCCACCGGTGGCAATGAGCGTGAGCAGTAGAGCGCCACCGAGAACATTCGACGTCGCACTTCCCAGCGGCACCGAGAACGCCACGGCAACGACCAGCCAGCCGCACCAGTTCAGCAGAGTGGGCTCGGGTCGACGGAAGAAATCGCTGCGAAACAACGCGATAGGCGTCATGGGAGGTTTGTACACAGCGCGAGTGGCATCACGAATTGATTGTAGGACACAAGCCAAGCAGAGCTTGATGATCAGGCGGTTTCGCGCTTTTATGTGCCTGCACGTGCTAAAAAAAGCTGGGCTAAGTGTTACCGCAAAGCTCGCAATCCTGTAGCGATTGTCCGACAGCAATGTATCGCGCTTTCTGACATTCGGGCTCTGACCCGATGGCTACGATTAGTAAATCGCGTGCACTCAGTTCATTAACTTTGGAGACAGCCAATGGAAACACTCAGCCCTACCCCCGCCGACCTTAGAAGCCTGAACACCTACGCCGATGCAACTGCGCCACATCGCAGTGTAGACAGTTCGTGGGTCACAGATACCGCGGTGTCCTGGAGCGCAATAGTTGCTGGCGCTGCGGCGGCGGCTGCGCTATCGCTAATCCTGCTCATTCTGGGCACGGGACTCGGTTTGGCATCGGTATCGCCGTGGACTCGTGAAGGCATCAGTGCCGGGGCGCTGGGCGTGACGGCGATTGTGTGGCTTATGGTTACGCAAGTATTGGCCTCCGGAATGGGGGGCTATATCGCTGGACGGTTGGGTGCCCAATGGAAAGGCGTTCATAGCGATGAAGCTTATTTCCGCGACACCGCACACGGTTTTTTGACATGGGCCGTCGCGTCGTTAGCGACTGCGGCATTGCTAACTTCAGTTATTGGCTCAATCGTCGGCACCGGGGTTCGGGCAACCGCAGCCGTGGCAGGCGGCGCTACGCTCGCGGCTTCGGGTGCCGCGAAATCGGCGACCATGGGAAGCCCTGAAAGCAGCAGTACATCAGCTAACGCAACTGCCAATGGCATGGGCGCTATGAGTTACTTGGTTGACACCTTGTTTCGCAAGGGCGCAGCTGCCGGTGGCAACGCGGACAACACCAGCAATCCGGACTCAGAACGGCCCACGGCGAACCTCGCTGGAGAGAGCACCAGAATTTTCGTGAATGCGTTGCAATCCGGAGCGCTGTTGCCCGAAGACGTTACCTACCTCGGAAAGGCGATTTCGCAGCGCACGGGCATCAGTAAGGAAGACGCAGAAAAACGCGTGACCACTACCTACGCACGCCTTCAGGCGAAGCTGCAAGACGCTGAGTCGGCCGCACGTGAAGCCGCCGACAAGGCACGCAAAGCATCCGCGTATTCAGCACTTTGGTTGTTTATCTCGCTACTCATCGGTGCCTTCTGCGCCAGTCTGGCGGCGACTTACGGCGGTCGTCAACGTCGCGCCTAGCGGTGCGATTTATGTTCAATTTAGTTCAAGGAGTTCGACATGCGTTCTTTAATTCTGCTTTTTCTGGGGATACCGATTCCGATCATCATTTTGATTGCACTTTTCGTTCACTAGCCATTTGTTTAATCTAGCAAAGGTAATTCACATGAAATCCATTCACAAAAACACCGCTCGCCAAATCGTCGCCGCATCATGGTTACTGACCGGACTTTTCGCAATTTCTGCACAAGCAGCAATGGCTGACGCGCTCAATCTGAGCGGCGATAAGGAAGTGCCGCCTGTGACGACTACCGCTACTGGCACAGGCAGCATCGCCGTCGCCGCAGACGGCTCCGTTACCGGGCTCGTCACTACGCTGGGCCTCATGGGCACGGCGGCTCACATTCACGTGGGCGCTGCAGGGGTCAATGGCCCGGTCATTATTCCCTTGACCAAAGCGACCGACAATGTGTGGTCCGTGCCGCCAGGCACCAAGCTAACCGCCGATCAATTGCAGGCCTATCGTGCCGGTGGCCTCTACGTCAACGTCCATACAGAGGCAAACAAAGGCGGCGAAATCCGCTCTCAGCTCAAGCCGTAGTCAGAACCTGCACTCCGCTGGCGACGCCAGCACCTTATTGATTTGGAGAACACGCATGATCAAGAAACGACCCCAAGGCAAACGGGTGCAAAAAGTTGTCCCCGGCGAGCACCATGCTGCGGGTGGAGAACTGCATCAGAGCGTCAAGGACAATCATCCGCCCCTCACGACCAACCAAGGTTTGGCCGTCTCTGACAACCAGAACTCGCTGCGAGCCAGCCCGCGCGGGCCAACGCTGCTCGAAGACTTCATCCTGCGAGAGAAGATCACACATTTTGATCATGAGCGCATCCCCGAGCGCATCGTTCATGCGCGCGGCACGGGCGCTCACGGGTTCTTCGAGTTGACACATTCCCTGAACGGCTACACAACGGCGAAAGTATTGACCGACGTCGGTGTAAAAACACCGATCTTCACGCGTATCTCAACG
>JAYWAQ010000331.1:0-5227 GCA_043782305.1 Burkholderiales bacterium | reverse complement strand
AGATATTGTTCCAGCCCCAGAACGCGGAATCGACGTCGTTGTGAAAGCGAGCGAGCTTTGATTTGAGTGCAGTCGTCAGGTACGCCTCTCGCGTGTTGGCGATGCTGGTGACGGAAACGTCCTCGACAAACAGGTGCGGCGCGAGCGCAATTACGCCTGCGACCTTGCTCGGGAACGTCGCGGCGTGAATCAACGCGATGGACCCGCCATCGCTGTGGCCGAATAGCCAGGGCGACTTGTCTACGCGCAACGCATGAAGCAAGGCCGGAAGTACGTCCTTTGCCTGCGCGTGCATGAAATCGACACCCCAACGCTCGTCGGCTGCACGCGGCGTAGAGCGCCCATAGCCGGCACGTGAATATACGAGCCCACGCGCGCCTGCAGCATCGCAAAGTGTCTGTGGAAAGTCGCGCCACATCGACACGGAACCCAGTCCTTCGTGCAGGAAAACGATGAGCGGCGCGTTCGGCGCATCGCTGCCGACGTAGTTGTATTCGATATCTAAACTGCGGCTCGCAACATTGATGCCGACGATCTCGCTCATACGCCGTGCAAGCGCGATTTCTCCAGTTCGCGCAACCGGAACCTCTGAATCTTGCCAGTCGCCGTCTTCGGTAATTCCGTGACGAACTCAAGCTGCCTAGGATACTTGTAGGGTGCGAGTTTGCTTTTGACAAACGTCTTCAATTCTTCAATCAGCGCTTCGTTGCCTAGCTTTGCATCCTTCAAAACGACGAACGCTTTCGCACGTGTGAGCCCGTCACCATCATCAACGCCGATCACCGCCGACTCGAGCACGGCTGGATGCTGCATCAGCGTCGATTCCACTTCGAACGGCGATACATACTGGCCGCTCACTTTGAGCATGTCGTCGCTGCGCCCGGAGTAGACGTAGTAGCCGTCAGCGTCGCGGAAATATTTGTCGCCGCTCTTGGTCCATGCGCCGCGAAATGTTTCGTTCGTTTTCGCGCGATTGCCCCAGTACATGAGCGCAGACGACGGGCCGTTGATGTAGAGATCGCCGACCTCGTCAGTGCCCGTGAGCACGGCGTCGTTCTCGTCGCGCAGCTCCACCGTGTAACCGGGCACTGCTTTGCCTGTTGTGCCGTAGCGCACGTCGCCCGGTCGGTTCGACAGGAAGATATGCAGCATCTCGGTGGAGCCGATGCCATCGACGATTTCTGCGCCGAAATGAGCCGTGAACTTTTCGCCGATTTCGCGCGGCAGGGCCTCCCCTGCAGACGAGCACATGCGTAGCGCGACCTGCTCGCGTGCAGGCAGTTTGGGCGAGGCCAGCATACCGGCGTAGCCCGTCGGTGCACCGAAAAATACGGTCGGTTTCAGCTCGGTAAATCGCTTGAAGCACGCGTCGGGCGTCGGCCGTTCCGCCATCAAAATCGTCGTCGCGCCGACCGAAAGCGGGAACGAGAGGCCGTTGCCCAACCCGTACGCAAAGAACAATTTTGCGGCCGAGAAACAGACGTCCTTTTCTGTCAATCCGAGGATGGGTTCCGCGTAGAGTTCAGCGGTCCAGTACAGATTGCCGTGCGTATGAACGGTGCCTTTCGGACGCCCCGTGGAGCCTGATGAATACAGCCAGAAGCCGGGTTCGTCGGCGGCGGTGTCGGCAGGGCTCGCGGCGAGTGTCGCGCTGGAAATCCACGCTTCGAAATCGTGCGTGTTGGCGACTGCGTCCTTGCCGCGTGACACGACGATCTGCTTCACTTCATGCGGGCCTTTTGCCATGGCTGCCTGAAACGTCGGCAGCAACGCGGCAGACACGATGGCGACCTGCGCACGGCTGTGCGCCAGCATGTAGGCGTAGTCGTCGGCGGTGAGCAAGGTGTTCACCGCCACCGGAACGACACCCGCGTACAACGCTCCGAGAAAGGCCACCGGCCAGTCATTGCAATCCTGCATTAGCAGCAACGCCCGCTCTTCGCGGCGTACGCCCATCTCGGTCAACGCATTGGCGCAGCGGCGCACACGATCCGCCAACGCGCCATAACTCAGCGAGCCGAGGTCGTCGATGTAGGCGGATTTTTCGGCACGGGCGGCGTTTAGCGCAATCAGATGTTGCGCGAAATTAAATCGCTCGGGCGGGGCGGCGGGAACACGGGTAACGTTCATTGCGGTGTCCTTGCGTAATTGACGCGAAAGGAGGTTGAATTCAAGCGGTGTTTGCGGGAAAATGCTGGATAACGCATTTTCAGAACACGCAATATAATGCATTTATGTTGAGCTGTACCAGCCTACCCGCCATTTTTTGCGCCATATTAAGCCGCCGCGCTGCGATCCATGCGTCGCGCTGAGCCAGAAATTATTGCGACAGACAGACGCGATCCGTTTCTTGTCGCTTTGGGCGAACGCGTGCGAACGCTCCGCGCCCGCAAGGGGCTGACGCGGCGCGATCTGGCGCTCGCTTCTGACGTGTCCGAACGGCATCTGGCAAGTCTGGAAGGCGGCGTCGGTAACGCTTCGGTGCTGATTTTGCGGCAGGTCGCGAGCGCGCTTGACAGTCAGCTTGCAGAGTTGCTTGGAGATGAAACCACAGCCTCACCGGAATGGTTGTTGATTCGCGATTTGCTGCGACACCGCACGGATGATGAGCTGCGCCGGGGACGTGTGGCGTTGTCGGAAATTTATGGCGAAGCGGGTAGCCAGTCGGCGCGCTCGCGACACATCGCCTTGATCGGTTTGCGCGGTGCGGGCAAGTCTTCGCTGGGTCTGCGGCTGGCCGAGACGCTTGATGTAGCTTTCGTTGAGCTCAATCGCGAGATCGAGCGGGTGTCCGGGTGCGGTCTCGCGGAGATTCACAATCTGCTTGGGCCCAATGCGTACCGCCGCTACGAAAGGCGGGCGCTTGAGGAGACGCTGCAGCTCTATCCGGACGCGGTAATCGCAACGCCCGGTGGCCTTGTTTCTGATGCGTCAACGTTCAATTTGTTGCTGTCCAATTGCTTCACGGTATGGCTCAAGGCGTCGCCTGAAGACCATATGAACCGCGTGATCGCGCAGGGCGATTTGCGGCCGATGGCGGCGACAGGTAGTAGTGAAGCGATGGAGGATTTGAAGCGAATCCTCGCAGGGCGCGCGGCGTTTTACGGCAAGGCGGACATCGCGTTCGACACCTCGGGCAAGTCGCCGGACGATTGTTTTGCGGCCCTTCTTGCGACGATTCGTAGTGAAATGGCTAAATCGAAAAATACGCAATAAAATGCATATTTCGCTTGACGCAACGTAAAAACTGCACAATAATGCGTTTCATTGCAGTTCACTTCATGTCGAGGACACCCTAATGACCGCATCCGCCACTCTGGACATTGATCGGCCCGTCGCCACCGCCGCCGTTGCCGTTACTTCAGCGCCGACGAAGATCGACTACCGCACCGAACCCTCCCGCTATCACCACTGGTCGCTAGCGTTCGACGGTGCGATTGCCACGCTCTCGATGAATGTCGACGAAAACGCCGGACTCAAACCGGGCTACAAGTTAAAGCTCAACAGCTATGACCTTGGCGTCGATATTGAGCTGCATGACGCAATTAATCGCATCCGTTTTGAGCATCCAGAAGTGCGCACCGTGGTGATGACCAGCACGCGTGACCGCATTTTTTGCTCGGGCGCGAATATCTTCATGCTCGGCGTTTCCAGCCACGGCTGGAAGGTGAATTTCTGTAAATTCACCAATGAAACGAGGAATGGGCTGGAAGATTCCAGCAAGTATTCTGGCCTCAAGTTTTTGGCGGCAGTGAACGGTGCCTGTGCGGGTGGTGGTTATGAGCTGGCGCTGGCGTGTGACGAGATTTTGCTGATTGATGATCGCTCGTCGTCGGTGTCGCTGCCGGAGGTTCCGCTCCTCGGCGTGTTGCCGGGCACGGGTGGCTTGACGCGCGTTACGGATAAGCGCCATGTGCGCCATGATCTGGCCGACATTTTTTGCACGACGACGGAGGGCGTACGCGGGCAGAAGGCCAAGGATTGGCGTCTGGTTGACGATATCGCCAAGCCAGCAGTCTTTGCGGCTCGTGTGCATGAACGTGCATTGCAACTGGCAGCCAGCAGTGATCGTCCAGTCGATGGCAAGGGCGTGTCGCTGACTCGCGTTGAACGCACGGACGAGCCGAACGCGCTTCGTTACGCCAATGTGACCGTTGAGATTGATCGCGCCAAACGTAACGCGACCTTCACGCTGAAAGCGCCAACCGGTAAACAGCCCGACACCATCGAAGGCATCGAAGCGGCAGGCGTGAATTGGTGGCCACTCGCGATGGCGCGTGAGCTCGATGACGCGATTCTTTCGATGCGCACCAACGAGCTCGACATTGGCACCTGGATTCTGAAAACAGAAGGCGATGCATCGGCCGTGTTGGCAAGCGATGCAACGCTCATGAAGCATAAGGATCACTGGCTGGTTCGCGAAACAATTGGCCTGATTCGTCGCACTTTCTCGCGTATCGATGTGTCGTCGCGCAGCTTGTTTGCGTTGATCGAATCAGGCTCGTGTTTTGTCGGTAGTTTTCTCGAACTCGCGCTCGCCTGTGACCGCACTTACATGCTGGCGTTGCCGGACGACGCAGGCCGTGCGCCGACGATCACGGTGTCGGAAGTGAACTTTGGTCTGTTGCCGATGGCGACGGGCCAGTCGCGTCTGGCGCGTCGCTTTTATGAAGAAGTACCCGCCGTTGAAGCGGTGCGTGCAAAGGCGGGAATGCCGCTGGATGCCGACGCGGCTCTGGCGCTTGGGCTCGTCACATCTGCGCCCGATGACATTGACTGGGCGGACGAAGTTCGTATCGCGCTGGAAGAGCGTGCCGCGATGTCACCGGACGCATTGACCGGCATGGAAGCCAACCTGCGATTCAACGGCACCGAGAACATGGTGACCCGCGTATTCGGACGACTGACCGCATGGCAAAACTGGATTTTCCAGCGACCCAATGCGGTGGGTGAAAAGGGCGCGCTGAAGCTTTATGGCAAAGGCGAAAAGACCCAGTTTGATTTCAATCGCGTTTAAGGCCCACACCCGCAAACCGTAGGGCGGGCACTGCCCGCCTCGTGAACGCTCCGGCGTAAGCCGCATTTATTTTGCGCTTCGCGAGGACTACAAGGCGGGCAGTGCCCGCCCTACGTTACGAAGTTACGAAGTTACAAGTTTTTCTCTGCATCCAGATTTTTAGGAAGTACCCATGCAAACCGGCATCAACTACAGCGACAAAATCCCCAA
>JAYWAQ010000330.1:0-5230 GCA_043782305.1 Burkholderiales bacterium | reverse complement strand
CGCGAGTTCCGCCTGTTGAGTGCTGGCACCAACCACCATACACGTAGCTGCGAACACCGTGACGCCAAGTGCCGCCTTGACCCAGGCCCAACCCGCATCCTGATACCCGCGCGCGGCCATCATGGCGACCAACCCGCTGACCACAACGACGGCCATGGACGGAATCAACACATATTGCGCGATGGCAGCAAACAGGTGCCGTGCGCTTGCGAACTCAGAGGGTGACGCGCGGTTTGCCATCAGGTTGATGACGAGACAGGCGACCAACCCGCCGCCGAAACTGATCGAGGCGAAGTCGTGTACCGCCTTCGCGCCGAGTCGCGGCCAGCGGCGACCGTTCATTTGTCGTACCTGCGTGCCAAAGTCGCACCTCAGTCGGCGTCTACCAGTTTCTCAATCGCTTTGGCATCCACTGGCGTGCCACCGAGGGATGCGCAATCCATGCCCTGCTTTGCCAGCGCTTCACAAATCGCGTTCAATCTGGCGTCCTGTGCCGCGCTGTGATCGAGTAATTTGTGAATGGCTTGCACCAGGGGATCGTCCAGATCAGCCGAAATTCCGTACGCTGAGAAGCCGATTTTCTGCGCCGTCGCCTCGCGGCCTTCTTTGGTCTCACGCGTGATGATGCGGGCAGGAATGCCCACCGCAGTCGCTCCCGCTGGCACCGCTTTGAGCACCACGGAATTGGAGCCGACGCTCGCGCCCTCACCGACGGTGAAACTGCCGAGCACTTTCGCACCCGCACTTACGATCACGCCTTTCGCGAGCGTGGGATGCCGCTTGGCCCCGCGCTCCAGCGACGTCCCACCGAGCGTGACACCCTGATAAATCGTACAGTCGTCATGCACCTCGGCCGTCTCGCCAATGACGATACCCATACCGTGATCAATGAACACGCGACGACCGATGAACGCGCCTGGATGAATCTCGATGCCCGTGAAAAAGCGCGAACAGTGCGATACCCAGCGGGCGAGCGTCTTGAATCCGCTGCGCCACAATGCGTTGGAAATTCGATGAAAGCGAATGGCATGAAAGCCGGGATACGACAGCCAGATGTTGAGGGCCGACGTCGCCGCCGGATCCTTCGTGCGGATCGCCTGAATGTCTTCGCGAATACGATCAAACATGAGTGATGAGTAGCTTGCGGAAGCGTTGCGGCCTGCAATCTTATGCCAACTCAACGGCGTGATCGATGACAACAGACGCGCACGCTATGCCCCTGAAACCCTTGTGGAAATGGGTGATTACGGTTTTGGCGGTTGTCGTTAGTGGCTCAAAATGCTAGATGTTGGCGTCGGTCAGATACCGCTGGGTCAACGCAACCCAGTATGCCGAGCCGACGCCAATATTGGCGTCGTTGAAATTGAAGCCGGGGTTGTGCACCATGCAGGCGCTGGTGGGTTTGCCGTCGGTGCCAATGCCGCCGTCGCCATTGCCGATGAACAGATAACAGCCGGGCAATTTCTCGAGCATGAACGCGAAGTCCTCGCTGGCAGTGAGCGGCGCCGTGGGGTAAACAACCTTCGCATCACCCACGAGGTCACGCGCGACGCCGTACGCAAATTCGGTTTCCGCCTCGGTGTTGACTAGCACGGGATAGTTCCGCTGATACTCAATCTCGGCACGCACGCCGAAACTCTCAGCCTGCGCGTTGACCAGAGCACAAATACGCGTCTCAAGCGTGTTTCTCACGTCGCGATCCAATGAGCGCACGCTGAGCTTCAACGTCGCGCTGGCGGGGATCACGTTGTTCGCAATGCCAGAATTAAGCGCGCCTACGGTGACGACCGCCGTGGCCTGTGGGTCGACGTTGCGCGAAACGATTGTTTGCAGCGCCATCACGATGCTCGCTGCGGCCACAATCGGATCAGTGGCGCGATGCGGGAACGCGCCGTGTCCGCCGACCCCGTGCAGCGTGATGGTCACGTTTTCGGCGGACGCCATCGTTGGGCCGCTGCGCAGATGGAAAGTGCCTTGCACCTCACCCGGAGCATTGTGCATGGCAAAGATCGCATCGCACGGATACTTGGTGAAGAGGCCCTCCTCCATCATGCGTTTTGCGCCGCCCTGCCCCTCTTCTGCGGGTTGAAAAATCAGATTCAGCGTGCCGGAAAAATTGCCTGCTTTCGCGATGTAACGGGCAGCTGCGAGCAGCATCGCGGTGTGTCCATCATGACCGCAGGCGTGCATCACGCCGATCTTGCGGCTGCTGTAGCCGAAGGTATTGCTCTCAACAATCGGCAGCGCGTCCATGTCGGCACGAATCCCGATGCTCCGCGTACCGGTCCCGCGTTTGAGTTGACCGACAACACCCGTGCCGCCGATAGCACGCTCGACCGCATAGCCCCAGCTGGTAAGCTTTTCAGCGACGATATCGGAGGTGCGAAACTCTTCAAACGCAAGCTCCGGATTCTCGTGAATGTCGCGCCGAATCGCGATGAATTCGTCGGCTTGGGCGTAGAGGGCGTCGAGTAGTGCGGCCATGAATGATCTTCTGTTTTCGGTGCAATTAAATTGAAGGTTAGCCTATGGGAGGGCTGAACAGGTGAGCGAGAGGGATGCAGTACGAGGCGTGTGGCGCGCAGGAACCGGAATGTACGCCTTGGTACATGAGGATTCCGAGCACCACACAACGAAGTAATGCGCCGTCGCAGCCACTTGTTCAGCCCTTCCACAGCTAACCCTTCGGGATGCTTTCTCTCATTTCCGCAGCGCGTAAGAAGTCGAAATCCACTCCCTGATCCGCCTGCGTCACCGTTTGCAGAAAGAGCTTGCGATAGCCACGATCTGCGGTGGGAATCACTACGGGCTTTTCAGTGGCGCGCCGAGTCAGTTCTTCGTCACTGACCAGCAACGCGATCTCGCGATTTGCCACGCTCAGACGAATGCGATCACCGTTCTGCACATACGCCAGCGGCCCACCCATCGCGGACTCCGGCACCACGTGCAACACGATCGTACCGAACGCTGTGCCACTCATGCGACCATCCGAGATGCGTACGATGTCCTTCACACCGGCGCGCGCAAGCTTTTTCGGGATCGGGATATAGCCCGCTTCTGGCATTCCCGGTGCGCCTTTCGGCCCAATGTTTTTGAGCACGATGATGTCGTCAGCCGTCACATCCAGATCATCGCGATCAATGCGGGTTGCGAGATCGGCCGCGTTCTCAAACACAACAGCACGGCCCTCATGCTCCATGAGTTTGGGATCGGCCGCGGACTGCTTGATGATCGCCCCACCCGGAGCTAGATTGCCTTGCAACACCGCGATACCGCCCTGCGGATAGATCGGATTGTCGCGAGAGCGGATGACATCTTGTTTGAACCCCGGGCCTGCCGCATCGATTTCTTCGCCGAGGGTGCGGCCCGATACCGTCATCGCATCAAGATGCAGGAGCGGTTTCAACTCACGCAGCAAGGTCGCCATGCCACCGGCGTGATGAAAGTCCTCCATGTAGTGCTGACCAGACGGCTTCAGATCAAGCAGCACCGGCGTGTCACGACCCATACGATCCAGCGCTTTCAGATCGATGTCGAAGCCAAGACGACCGGCAATCGCGGTAAGATGCACGATCCCATTGGTCGAGCCGCCAATCGCGAGCAGCACGCGCATCGCGTTCTCAAAGGCCTTTGCCGTCAGCACCTTGTCAATAGTCAAACGGTCATGCGCCATCTTCACGGCCAGCGTGCCCGTCTCCTCGGCAACCCGAGTACGATCAGCCGTAACGGCGGGCGGTGATGCGCCACCGGGCACGGTCATTCCCAACGCTTCCGCGATGCAAGCCATCGTGCTCGCGGTGCCCATGACCGAGCACGTGCCCACGCTCGCGACCAGCTGGTTGTTCACTTCAGCGATCTCTTCGTCGTCCACTTCATCCGCACGATATTTGCCCCAGTAACGACGGCAATCGGTGCAGGCACCGACGCGCTCGGAACGATGTGAACCGGTGAGCATCGAGCCCGTGATCAGCACAATCGACGGAATGTTCGCCGACGCTGCGCCCATCAATTGCGCGGGCACGGTCTTGTCGCAACCCCCGATCAGCACCACCGCATCCATCGGCTGCGCGCGAATCATCTCCTCAGTATCAATCGACATCAGATTGCGCAGATACATGCTGGTCGGCGCGGCAAAACTCTCATGCAGAGAAATCGTCGGAAAGTCCATCGGCAACCCGCCCGCGAGCATGACGCCGCGCTTCACCGCCTCGATCAGCTGCGGCATGTTGCCGTGGCACGGGTTGTAGGCACTGCCCGTATTCGCAATGCCGATCACGGGGCGATCCAGCGCAGAGTCGGTGAAGCCGGCGCCCTTGATGAAGGCCTTGCGCAGGAACAGCGAAAAGCCCGCGTCGCCATAACTGGTGAGGCCTTTTTTCATGCCGGTAGCGGCGGGCGGTGTGTCGTTTGATTTTGCGGATTCGTCCATGATCGAAGCATATGCGACGCAGGACGACAAGAGCACTCGTAGTGTCATTCCCGCTAGCTAAAACGAATCCCTCGCCCGCAGCCGCGTGCGAGTGCGACGATACTTCCGGCAAACGCTTTTTCAATGAGGACAGCACCGTGAATCCCTATTCGTTATTCCGCTCACTACGCGTCGCGACCGTCGCCTGCGCGCTCACTGCGTCCATCGCGGATGCGCAATATCCCGACCATGCCATACGCCTCGTCGTGCCTTATCCACCGGGTGGCGCGACTGATGTGATCGGTCGCGTGATGGCGCAAAAGCTGGGCGCTGCGCTTGGACAAACCGTCGTCGTTGACAACCGCGCAGGAGCCACCGGCGCCCTCGGTGCAGCCATCGTAGCCAAAGAAAAACCGGACGGTTACACGCTATTGATGGGCGCGTTGACCAGTCATTCCATCAGTAGCATTTTGAGCGGAACGAACACTCAGTACGATATGAACAAGAGCTTTGCGCCAGTAGCGATCGTGGGTCGCGTGCCGTTGGTATTCGTGGTTAACCCGGCCGTCAAAGCGAACACCCTCACCGAGCTGATCGCGCTGGCGAAAGCCAATCCCGGCAGCATCAGCGTGGCATCCTCCGGCACCGGGTCGCCGCAGCACCTCGCCGCCGAAATGTTTCAGCGGCAGGCGGGCATCAAGCTCTTGCACGTGCCGTACAACGGCAGCGGCCCCGCGATGACGGGCCTCATCGGCGGACAGGTCAACATGATGGTCGAAACCGCGCCCGCTGCCCATGCGCTGGTGAAAACCGGCAAGCTGC
>JAYWAQ010000329.1:0-5230 GCA_043782305.1 Burkholderiales bacterium | reverse complement strand
GCGGTGCGGGCCTTGCGCCCAACAGCGATTACGTCACCGCCGTGAATGCATTGCGCGCGGCAGGTGGCAAGGTGCTGGGCTATGTGCCGACGGGCTATGGCGGTGCGTCGGTGAACGCAACGTCTACCTGTCAACCGGCGAGCGGCATCACATACACCGCCACCGACGTGCTCAATTGCGCGGCGCGCTACAAACTTTGGTACGCGGTGGATGGCGTGTTTCTCGATGAATTCAGCAACACGTCCGCGAGCGCGACACCAGCGACCCTTGCGTTCTATCAGCAGATTTACGCAGGCATCAAGGGCTCGAACGGTTTTGCGCCGGACTGGATCGTTGTCGGCAATCCCGGTAGCGAAACGGTGGCCGATTATTTTGAAGACGCCGCCGGGCCGACGGCGGACACGCTCGTCGTGTTTGAAAACAGCGCGAACTATGGCAGTTACACCCCCGCCGCGTGGCAGGCGAACTATCCCGCTGGCGCGTTTGCGCATCTTGTCCACAGCGAATCATCGAGCGCGAACGCCGTGCAGTTTGTGGCACTCGCTGCCAGCCGTAACGCGCGTTACCTCTTCGTGACTAATGACGTTTTGCCGAACCCGTGGGACACCTTGCCGCCGTATTTCGCGGCGCTGACGCAAGCCGTGCGCACGCACAACGCAGCCCACCCGTCGCCCGTGTGCAACCTTGATCTCGACGGCAATGGCGCGGTTGATGCGGGCACCGATGGCGTGCTGTTGTTGCGGGCGTTGCTTGGCGTGCGTGGCAGCGCGCTGACCGCAGGTGCGCTGGGACTCTCGCCCGCAGCGACGCGCACCGACCCGGATGTGATCGCGGCACTGGTGGCGACGATGGCGGGCAATCAAACGCTTGATGTTGATCGCAGCAATGCGGTGTTGGCGAACACCGACGGCGTGATCCTGCTGCGCATGATGCTTGGGCTCAAGGGCGCGAACGTGTTCGCACAGGCTTTGCCCACGGGCGCGCTACGTCGTACGTGGCCGCAAATACGGATGCACGTCAACGCAGCCTGCGCGACGAAATTCACGGCGATCACGACCGCGCCGACTGCGGCGGTGACCATTGGCGCGGTCGGTGATTTGGCGCAATGCAGCGGGACGCCACCAACGGCACCGGCCTCGTCGCGCGTCGCAGCGGTGGCCACTGCGTTGGGCGCGGGCACGCCACTACTGCTGCTTGGCGATCTCGCGTATTACAGCGGCAGCAGCGATGAGTTTGCGCAATGTTTTGATCCGATCTGGGGCGGCGTGCTGAAGGCGGCGTCGTACCCGGTGCCGGGCAATCACGAGTACGTTACGCCGAACGCCGCGCCCTACTATGCATACTACGGCGCGCGAGCGGGCAATCCAGCGATGGGGTATTACAGCGTGGATTTCGGGGCATGGCACGTTATCGCCCTCAACAGCAATTTGCCGATGGCGGCGGGCTCGGCGCAGCAGATGTGGCTGCGCGACGATCTGCTCGCCAATGCCAGCAAACGCTGCAAGCTTGCGTACTGGCATCACCCGCGTTTTTCGTCGTCAGACGGTCACGGCAACAACCCACTATCGGCCGACATCTGGAACACGCTGTACGACTTCAAGGTGGATGTGGTGCTCAACGGACATGACCACACCTATGAGCGCTTCGCCCCGCAGACGCCGACGCAGCAGGCCGATGCACGCGGGCTACGCGCATTTGTGATCGGCACGGGCGGCGCAGGTGCCTATGGCTTCAAGGCCACGCTTGAACCCAATAGCGTCGCGCGATCCGGCGGGCAATTCGGCCTGGTACGCTTTGACTTGCGCGCGGGCGACTTCGCATGGCAATTTATGAGTGCGGCGGGGTCGAGCTTTGTCGACAACGGCGAGGCGAAGTGCAACTTGTGAGCGGCGCCGGCTAGCACGTTCGCACGTGCGCCGTTCAAGCGCTTAGCTCCGCATCGACTTCATCATGGCTTCAAACTCTGCCATCGAGAGTTTGCCGTCGCCGTCGGTGTCGTACTTCTGAAAGTCCTGACCCAGTTTGGCGTCGGCTTTTTCGAGTTCGGCTTTGCTGATCGAGCCGTCGCCGTCTGTGTCGAATCGCTTGAACATGGCGTCATATTGGCCCGCTGCCCGGTTTTCCGGAGCGGCTGCGGGCGCTGTGGGGGTGACGACGGGCGAGTTTCCTTTTTGATTTCGAAACAGACAGTCCGTGGTCAACCTTTGCAGTGATCGTGCCAGTGAATCATGAGCTTCGCGCCAAAGCCTTTTACCGCCTGGCTTTCAGCGATTTTTGATCGCTCATTTTCAGACGAGAAAAATCGCAAAAATCAGTACGATTTGTTGCCGTCAAAGCACAGAAAAGGTTCTTTTTTTGCACATTGGCGGAATCCGCCACATGCGGTGGATTGCAGCGATTCGCGGCGCGTCGTCTTGCTGCGACACGGTGAAAAATCCGGGAAATTAGGTATCAGCTTTTTACTGAAAGGCTTATTTCAATTGGGTATAGACCGCCATTTGCCAAAATATCAACTTTTGCCATAATCATGCGCTATTCCCAATTGCAATGGGGCTTTCCGAATAAAGCTGTACTGAAAATCCAGCGATTTTCACTGCGCTGCATAATTGCGCTCGCCGTCCTAATCACGCAGTCAAAACCGCTCCATGCCCACCATCGTTCGCAAACCCCTCAAATCCAGCAAGCTCCGCGCGGCGGGCTATGACGAGCGGTTGCGGGTGATGGAGATTGAGTTTGTCAACGGGGATGTTTACGAATACAAGGCCGTTTCGCCCGAGCTTTATCGTCAGCTAATGTCGTCGCCCTCGCCCAACAGTTTCTTCGAAGACAAAATCGAGGAAAGTTTCTCCGGCAAGCGCACGGGTAAGGTCGCGAAATCCGGGGCGGCGGACGCTTTTGACGATTTGTTTGGCGCTAGATCAAACGACACCTAGCGCTTCGCGGTTAAGCTCAGGGCAATTCAATCGAAGCGTGTGTCCTTTATGGCGTGGTGGAAATCGGCGAGCACGGGTCGCCCCAAGTCCTGGCTCTGGTTCATTCTGGCGTTCATCGTCGTAGCAGTCGCGGCGGGCATTTACGCATGGCGCGGCAAGGCGGCTGAGGTCGCCGCCGTCACTTCGGGACCAATTCAGCATTCGCTGGTTTTTTCGTCCCGCGTGGCGAGCGTCGCGCGGACCGATCTGGCGAGCACACTGACGGCGCGTGTCGACAAAGTGCTGGTGCGTGAGGGCGATGTCGTCAAGCTCGGGCAACTGCTGGTGGCGCTGGATGACGACGATCTGCGCGCGCAGCTACAGCAGGCGCAGGCAGCGCTGGCGACGGCTCAGGCGCGCGTGAAGTCACAGTTCGAACTCTCCGGCCCGGTGGCGACGCAGGGCATGGTGCAAAGTCGCTCAACACTGGAATTTGCGATAGCGGAACTGGAGCGAACGCGTAAATTGCATGCACAGGGCTTTCTCGCCGACGCCAGGTTGCAGGACGCCGAACGCGCGGTGTCCAACGCGCGGGCCGCATTCGCGCAATCGAGCTCGCAGGCGGTGGCCAACACCAAAGGCGGCTCGGAAGCGCAGACCATTCAGGCGCGCCTCATCGAGGCGCAGGCGGCAGTGCAAATCGTCAAGGCAAAACTCGAGCAAACAAGCATTACCGCGCCGTCGGACGGTCGCGTCATTGCGCGCACAGTGGAGGTCGGCGACGTGGCGCAACCCGGCCGCAAGTTGCTGACGCTGGCGACGACAGGCGAGACGCGGCTGATCGCGCAGATTGACGAGAAGAACCTGAGCTTGTTGCGAGAAGGCATGCGCGCGGTGGCCTCCGCCGACGCTTTTCCGGACAACAAATTTGAAGCGGAATTAATTTATCTTGCGCCGTCGGTCGACGTGACGCGCGGCACGGTTGAGGCAAGGCTTCGGGTGGCAAAACCGCCGTCGATCTTGCGAGATGACATGACCGTTTCGGTAGAGGTGGTAGCCGCGCAAAAAGCCAATGTGTTGACTATTCCGGCTAGCGCACTGCGCGAAGCGGGCGAGCGCTTGTTTGTGATCACGGTGGCCGACGGCGTGGCGAAAGAGGCGGACGTGCGCGTTGGCGTGCGCTCGTTGCAGCGGATTGAAATCATTTCGGGACTCACTGCGGGCGCGCAGGTGGTGCTCGATGATCGCATTCGCGCCGGGCAGCGCGTCCATGCCGTCGTCGCGCCGGAGATTCCATTGTCGCGTCCGAAGGCGTCGGGCGTCCCGATGCCCGGCACGTAGAGCGATTCGTCACAGGTAATCTCAATGCGGTTTGAACTGTTGCTGGCGCTGCGTTTTCTGCGCGAAGGACGCACCCAATCGGCGCTGATTGTCGGCGGCGTGATGGTGGGCGTCGCGGTGGTCGTCTTCATTTCAGCGCTGGTGACTGGCCTGCAAGCCAACACCATCAACCGCACCCTCGGTGCGCAGGCGCACATCGTGGCAAAACCGATTGAACCCGTGGCCCGAGTTCAAGTGACCGAAAGCGCGGGCACGTCAAACATCGCCACCCTGCAAGTTGCGCCGCGCAAGGTGCGCTCGATCGATAACTGGCAGCAAATCATTGCCGCCTTCGAGGACGTTCCCGGCGTGGTGGCGGTGTCGCCGATGGCCTCGGGCGCTGCGATTGCGCTGCGCGGCGAGGGGCGTAACGCGGTGACGGTGTTTGGCATCGATTTGCCGCGTTATGACCGTATCGTCGATCTGTCGAACAAGCTGGTGACCGGCAAGCTCCGGCTGGAAGCCGGTGAAGTGCTGGTCGGCACCGAGCTCGCACGTGATCTGGGAGCAGCCGTCGGCGACCGGATCACGATCTCAAACGGTAGCGCGGGAGCCAATGATGGTGATCGCTTTCAGATCGTTGGCACGCTCGATCTCGGCAATCGCGACCTGAGTCGCCGTGCGGTGTTTCTGCCGCTGCATGTGGCGCAGAGCTTTCTCGGACTGCCCGGCGGCGTGACCTCGATTGATCTGCGTGTTCGCGATGTGTTCGACGCGGAGAACGTCGCCCGAAACGTGTCTCGGGTAACGCCGCTGACAGTCGAGAGCTGGATGAGCAGCAACAGCCAGCTCCTAAGCGCGCTCAACGCGCAGTCCGCCTCGACCGCCACCATTCGCGTCTTCGTCTCCATCGTCGTGATGCTCGGGATCGCCAGCGTGCTGGTGGTGGCTGTTGTGCAAAAGACCCGGGAGATCGGCATCCTGCGTGCCATGGGGGC
>JAYWAQ010000328.1:0-5231 GCA_043782305.1 Burkholderiales bacterium | reverse complement strand
GAGTCATTTAACTAAGTTTAGCGGAATTTCCGGGAGTTGCAAGGCCAGCATTGTTTATTCGGCGGGGACTTCAGCTGGCACTGGCCCGTCGTGCGCGGGCGAACGCTTCGCTGCTTTTTTCGTTGCCCGGCCAAGCTTGAACTCCTCGATCATCGCGTAAATCACGGGCACAACGACCAGCGTCAAAATGCCCGAGCTCAGCAAGCCGCCGATGATCGAGCGGCCCATGGTGCCATCCGCGCCTTCCTTCAGAGCCAACGCCATTGGCAACATGCCAAACACCATCGCGGCAGTGGTCATCAGGATCGGACGCAGTCGAATATGCCCGGCTCGCACCAGCGCCTCGGTGATGGACAAGCCCTGATCGCGTCGCGCCTGATTGGCAAAGTCCACCAGCAAAATACCGTTTTTAACGACCAGCCCCATCAACATAATGAACGCGATCATTGCGAACATATTGAAGGTCGTTCGCGTCACAAATAACGCTAGCAACACGCCAACCAAGGACAGCGGCAGCGTCGCCATGATCGCCAGCGGTTGCGCAAAGCTCATGAACTGCGAGCCGAGCACGAAGTAAATAAACATCACTGCCAACACCAGCGCCACCACGGCGTAACCAAACGAATCACGCATGATCTGGTTGTCGCCATCCTGTTGAAAGCGGTAACCCGGTGGCAGCGGGAATGCCTCGATCAACTTGTTGACGTCCCCTCCCACGTCGCCGGGCGTGCGCCCTTTCACATTGGCGCTGATCGTCACTTGACGTTGCAGAAAGGCGCGCTCGATGCTCTTCGGATTGGTGCTCTCGCTAATCGTCGCTACACGATCCAGTGACAGTGCGTCGCCGTCCGGTGCCCGTGGATTCGCCAGCGGAATTTGCAGCAACTGCGCCGGATCGTTACGCACGTTGGCTGGTAAACGCACCGACACATCCACCGAGTTGCCCGACGGCGGCAACCATGTCACCACGACGTCGCCCGCAACAAGCGCGCGCGACACGCTGCCAATGGTCGACGGCGTGATACCAAACTCGGCACTCTCGGCACGCTTCGGATTAATCACTAACGCGGGCACGGCGGCCTTTTCGCTGCTGTCGATATCCACCACACCATTGATCTTCTCAAGCTTTTCCACGAATTGTTCGGAGAGCTGCTTGAGCATGGTCGCATCGGGGCCGACGAACGACACCTGCACCGGCTTGTTCCAGCCGACCGACACCACCATACCGGCGATGCCTTTGACCGAGTCGCGCGCCGCGTCTTCAACCTGCTTTTGGGTGCGTGCGCGCTCGTTGCGTGGCTTGAGAATGACGTTGATCCAGCCAGTGTTTTTGCCGCGGCTACCGCCAGCACCCGAATAGAGCAATCGGATCTCGGGGATTTTTTTCAGTTCAGCTTCAGCCTGCGCTACCTTGACCGTTGTGTAATCAAGGCTTGAGCCAACGGGCGTTTCCAGACGCATACCAAATTCGCTCTGATCTTCTTTCGGCACAAACTCGCTACCGATCAGCGGGAACAACGCCATGCTGCCGACAAACATCAGCGCCACGATCCCGAGCACGGTTTTTCGACGATTTAATGACCAGCGAATCACGCGCTCATAGAAATGCTGCAATCCTTCCATTTTGCGATCAAACCAGTCGAGAAAGCGACCCAGCCAAGGCATCCGTTTGAAGCGATTGCCCGCAGGATCGGCCCACACAGCCGACAACATGGGGTCGAGCGTGAAGCTCACGAACAGCGAGATCAAAACGGCGACAACAACGGTCACACCAAATTGATAGAAGAACAAACCAATGATGCCACCCATGAACGCCACCGGCGCAAACACGGCAACAATCGCAAGCGTCGTGGACAGAACGGCGAGGCCGATTTCTTCGGTCGCCTCTAAAGCCGCCTGCTTGTGTGATTTGCCCATCGCGAGATGGCGCACGATGTTTTCGCGCACCACAATCGCGTCGTCAATCAACAGTCCGATACACAGCGACAACGCCATCAACGTCAAGTTGTTCAGCGTAAATCCGAACGCGTACAAAGCGATGAAAGTCGCCACCACCGAAATCGGCAAAGTCAATGCCGTGATCACCGTGCTGCGCCAAGAAGCCAGGAACACGAACACGATCAACACGGTGAGCAATCCGCCTTCGAGGATGGTGCTTTTCACGCCATCGACGCTGGACTTCACGTACTTCGATTGATCGGAAAGAATCGTCAATTCGACGTCTGCCGGCAGCTCTTTTTTCAGCCGTTCAATCGCCACTTTTACGCCTTCGCCAACTTCCACTGTGTTGCTGCCACGCACCTTGAGCATGTCCAGGCTGATGGCGCGAACACCGTCGATTCGCGCAAAACTCGTTTGCTCCTTATTGCCATCAATAATGGTGGCCACGTCGGCTAGCCGCACCTGCAAACCGTCACGACGCGCCACGATCAAATTGGAGAAGTCGTTGACGGTTTTGAAGCGCGCATCAACGCGTACTGACTTGTCACTTTGGCCAATGGTGATGTTGCCCACGGGTGCGTCAATGTTGTCGGTACGGATGGCGCTCAACACTTGATCAACGCCGATGCGGCGTGCGCGCAGTTTGGCAGGATCGGGCTCAATCTGAATCTCGCGCGTGGATGAGCCGTTAATGTTCACCGTCGCAACGCCGGGCACGTTTTCCATGCGCCGACGGATCACCTCTTCGACGATGTAGGAGAGGTCAGGCAGTGTTCTTATCTTGGACGTCACACCCAGCGACACGATCGCTCGATCATCGTCGCGATTGGCTTGCGAGACAAACGGCTCTTTCGCCTCTTTCGGAAAACTCGGGCGTATTTGCGCGAGCTTGTCGCGCATCTCCTGCATCGCGACTTTAATTTCAGTTCCCATCGCGAATTCGACAATCACCAGACTCGAATTCTCGCGCGAGCGGGAGGTGATTTTCTTGACGCCCGAGATCGTATTCAGCGCGTTTTCAATCGGCTTGGTCAGGTCGTTTTCGACCGCCTGCGGGCTTGCGCCGGGGTACTGCACGACGGTGAAGGCAAACGGCAGATTCACCTCGGGCATCGCATCAATCGGCAGCCGGAAATACGACACTGCGCCCATGACCATGAGCGCAAACATGACCATGGTGCAGAACACCGGATTTTTGATCGCAACGCGAGTCATCCACATGATGCGGTTCCCTTTACTAGCTTCGTTGCTTCGTTACTTCGACGCAGCGGTGACTGCGGCGGGTGTGGTCGGCGCTGAGGCGGTTGCCGCGGTTGGGGCCACAGCGGACGTGCCCGGCATCAATACCGACTGCCCCTCATTGGGCTCGACACCGCGTAGCGTCAACACCGTCGCACCCGCTGCGACGCCGTCGGTCACCGGCACCAGTGGGTTCGACTCATCCGCGCCGATGGCCAGTTTCACGCGCGCTTTTTGCGCCTTGTTGTCGCGCACGATCCAGATGTAATTTCCGTTCAAATCGGTCTTCACGGCGATGCGAGGGATCGCTATCGGAGCAGTGCTTTGTGCCAGCGCCAACTGCCCGGAAAGGAAAGCGCCCGCTGGCACGCCACTCGCGGCCGGGAGCGAAAATCGCGTTTCAACGGTGCGCGCGGCGCTGCTGGTGGTGGGAATGATGCGTGACAGCGCGCCTTCGACTGTTGCGCCGCTGGCGTCGAGCCGAAATTTGGCTTTTTGACCCATTTTGAGTTCGGCCACGCGCTCAGCGGCAACCGGAACGATGACTTCTAGCGACGTCGGATCGAGAATGGTGAATACGGTCATCTCGCCAGTAATCCGCTCACCCGGCTCGATGCCGCGCTTGGAAATGACGCCGGAGATCGGTGCGGTGAGCACGGTCTCTGCGATGGCCGATTTCGCCATGTCGAGCTGCGATTTGGCGGCCTCGAACATCGAGCGGGCACTCACGTAGTTGCTCTCGGAGCTGTCCAGCGCGGCTTTGGAAATGAAGCCGCGATCCGACAACGATCGCTGCTGAGCGCGCGCGGACTCAGCCACCGTCAGGGCGGCCTGTGCCTGGCGCACGGTCGATTCACGCTCGATCAGACGCAGGCGCAGCTCGTCGCTGTCTACCCGCGCCAATCGTTCGCCCGCTTCCACGTTGTCACCCGCACGCTTGGTCACACCGGTGGCGGTACCCGCGTGGCGCGAACGAACGACAGCCTGACGTGCGGCGTCCACGGTTCCTGCGACGGCAAATGACTGAACCAGCGTGGCCGGACCGGCCGTCGCGACATCGACGAGCGCCAGTGCCAGTACGGGATCGGCCTTTTTGCCGTCCTTGCCAGTTTTTGCATCTTTGCCGTCGTTGCCAGCGGTCGAGCCCGCGTCAGCCTGCTTCGCTGCATACGCTTTGTAACCCCATGCGCCACCGCCCACCACGCCGACCACTGCCAGAGCGATCAGCGTCGCTCCCATCCATCGTTTGATTCGCATGACTCGTTTGGGCTTGTGGCCCGTCCCCTGTGTTCTCGATGGATGAAGGCTAGGGTATTTGCGCCAGCCGTGCACGGATGGTGCGACAAAGCCCCCATATTCAGGCGCGAGTTGCGGGTGGGTTTCGAGCGCGATTTAACATACAGCTTTTACGCTGAAACTCGATTTAGTAAAGGCTACTACCCGCTTTAGCCATTTCTCGACTTTTGTTATTTTTTACCTTCAGCCCTTTTATAAACGTCGTTTCAACGAAAAGCTGTTACTTAAGTCGAACTTTTGCTTGATATAAAAAGCATGTCTTCTATCAGAGTCACTGGTAAAATCGAGGGTTACCCTCACTTAGCTTGCCAGCTGGACGCTCACCAATGGACCATTACTCCGGCCATTCGCCCGCACCCAGCTGACGCGAAGTTGCGTTCATTTGCCGCCTCTCTTGCCGGGCTTGTTTGCCCGTTGTGCATTGGAAATTTGAATCATGGTCAAAGCCAAATCTAAACCCGCCGCCAAAGTTGTCAAAGCTGCCATAAAAGGTGCCGCGAACAAAACAGTCAAAGGGAAACCTGCCGCGAAGCCCGTTGGGAAACCTGCCGCGAAGCCTGTCGCTAAGCCGACAGTAAAGGCGCGCACGGTCGCAGCGGTGAAGAAACCGGTGAAACCGATAGCGAAAGTCGCGCAAAAGGCCAAAGTGGTCAAACCCGTATCGAAGTCGGCAAAAGCAGTCGCAGTAAAGGCCAAACCCGTGAGTAAAGCAAAACCCGCAGCCAAACCTGCGGCGAAGGTGACCAAGCCCGTCA
>JAYWAQ010000327.1:0-1857 GCA_043782305.1 Burkholderiales bacterium | reverse complement strand
GTGCCCAAGATGCGGCAATAAACAGGAGCGTGACGCGAGCCCACGCGAGCGTTTTCGCCGCTCGGCTCAATCGTTTTTCTGATTGACCCGATGGACGGCACAGTAGACACAACATGAGGATCGTTGTGACCCCAACGACCAGCGCCACCATGGATGCAACGCCCCATTCGCGCGCGCTTCGGCTCCAAAGCGCAATGAATGCGCCATGCATGGCGATGGTTGCACCCAAGATTGCGGTGCCGAGGGTTGCGATGATTCCATTGGTTGCTGCCCTACTTCCAGGCCATTGCAGCTTGGGACCTAACGAGCGGCGTAGCGCAACGATGGCCCCGATCAAAAACCCGACACCCGCCCCTACCCACACACGCCACTCACGAGGCGCTTCAACGACTGCGCCTTGGAGCCTCATTCTGCTTGTGCCGTCTGCTGCAAACAATCCCCACGCGCCGCCCATCGCTCCTTCCAGCGCGCGCTTCCACGGCTGGTCGAACGCCTCAATAATGTTGATAGGCACCGCTTCGGCCGTTGCACGAGACACCAACTGGCGAATCAGCAGCGTCTGCTCAAACACGCCCGGTCGTGCGCCCGCGCGCTGGCGGCCGGCGACGGGCCAGCCGGTTTCGCCTACCCAAACAGGTTTGCCAGCGAACACACGTTGCATATCGTGCGCGAGCTTGAAAACATGATCGGCGGCATCGCTGGCGGCGACGGGCGCGTCTTCCCAGTACGGCAGGATGTGCACCGTCACCCAATCAACATCGGTCTGCAACACCGCGTAGCGTTGCCAAAATTCCCACACATCGGCGTAGGTCACGGGGATTGTTGTGCGCGATTTCACTGACTGCAAATGAACGGCCAGTTGTTGAACGGTCAAGTCTTGACGCAGCAGCACTTCGTTGCCCACGATCAATACGTCAATCACATCGCGATATTGGTTTCCTAAGGCAACAGCGCGGTCAATTTCGACGCGATTGACGGCCTCATCACGACCTAGCCACACGCCTTGCCGCACTCGCATGCCCAGCTTGTGGGCGACGCTTGGCACTGCGTCCAACCCACCCGCCACGCCGTAGGTTCGCACGCAGTGGGTCAAGGGTTTAATAAGCGCTAAGTCGGTTTCAATCTGCGCGGCGGTGACAGCGCCAAGCAGCGTAAAGGGCGTGCTACCCGGCCTACGAAACGGCGCGTACGACACGCAGGGCAAGGAGCTGACACTGGCGTCCGCGAGTGACTTGGGTTGACCGCGCTGCCACGCGCACGCCAGCAACAACGACAGCACGCCGAGCAAAATCCCGACAATCGCACTTGGACTGCGACAATAGCGCATCAGATGTTGAACAATGGGTGAATTCTCCCCTGCGAGCTCTGTAAGGTTAGTGTTGTGTCAGCCGACTAAGCGGACTATCCGTTGTTGTATTTTGGCGCTGTGCATCACACACCTTTCCGATTCATGTCTTCCGCCAAGACTCCGCTGTTGTAGATGCGAATGTACCGTTTGACCGCGCGCGCGCACTCATTTTCTTTTCTAGTCGCCCTCGCGGTGGCCGCCATCAATTTTGTGGCGTGGGCATGGCTATATTGGCCGGTGCCAGCGCCGGACGTGCCCGCTCGGGTGGCAGGTGTTTCTTATGCGCCGTATCAGAGGGACGACAACCCGGCCAAGCACCGTTCGCCGAAATCGGACGACATAGCGCGCGACCTTGCGCAACTCGCAACACTCACTGCGAGGATCAGAACCTACACCTCGGCGCAGGCCCCCGAGCTGCCTGATATCGCTGCCGCGCACGGATTGGCGCTCACCGCCGGTATCTGGCTGACCGGCAAAGATGCTGAGGATGACGTAGAGATTGCAGCGGG
>JAYWAQ010000326.1:0-1859 GCA_043782305.1 Burkholderiales bacterium | reverse complement strand
TGAAATCTTCGCTTGCAAATTTCTATAGCGTAGTTGCACAATTCACAAGTAGCTTCCTGCTGGTTGAACGCGAAGGGTTCGCCATCGATGTCTGAGGCTTAAATAAGTTGTATCAAGGAGTGCGTTTATGAGTAGCAACAAATCCGGCGCGGATATGAAACGTCGCGGCTTTTTGCTGGCCGGCAGTGTCGGCGCGGCAGGCGCGGTCGCCGTTGCCGTGGCGCCTGCGGTCAGGCACGCTGTTCCCGCCGTCGCAAAAAAAGCCGGGCCCGAAGGCGCTGGCTATCAGGACACAGAACACGTTCGCACCTACTACGATCTGGCTCGCGTCTAGCCTCGTCGCCCAAGTTTTCCGGAGAAAATCATGCTGGTAAGAAAATCTCACGATGTGGACGGCACGCGCCTGTCCGAACATTCGTCAATGCGTCGCTTTGGGGGAACTAGAGCCTCAAGCACGCTGGATCGCCGCTCATTTTTAAAGCGCTCGGGCATCGGCGTGGGGGCCGGTGCGTTCGCCAGCCAATTGCCGCTAGGATTTGTCGGAAAAGTCGAAGCCGCAGCGTCGGCTGAAGGCGGCGGCAAAGCGGAGGTCAAGCGAACGGTTTGCACGCACTGCTCGGTCGGCTGCGCTATTGATGCCATCGTTGAAAACGGTGTCTGGACGCGGCAGGAGCCGGTGTTCGATTCACCGATCAATCTGGGTGCGCATTGCGCCAAAGGTGCTGCGATTCGCGAGCACGGCCACGGCGAGCATCGTCTGAAGTACCCCATGAAGCTAGTGAACGGCAAGTACGTTCGTATCAGTTGGGAACAGGCGATGAACGAGGTCGGCGACAAGCTTATGGAATTGCGCAAGACGGCAGGGCCAGACAGCGTGTTCTGGGTAGGCTCCTCGAAGCACAATAACGAGCAGGCCTACATGTTCCGCAAGTTTGTGAGCATGTTCGGCTCGAACAACTGCGATCATCAGGCGCGTATCTGTCACTCCACGACGGTTGCCGGCGTAGCCAACACCTGGGGCTACGGCGCGATGACCAATTCGTACAACGACATGCAGAACACCAAGTGTGCGCTGTATATCGGGTCGAACGCAGCTGAGGCGCATCCGGTATCGATGTTGCACATGCTGCACGCCAAAGAGACCGGTGCCAAGCTGATCGTCGTCGATCCACGCTTCACGCGGACTGCGGCGAAGGCCGATGAGTTTGTGCGTATTCGTTCAGGCTCCGATATTGCGTTCCTGTTCGGCATGCTTCACCACATTTTCAAAAATGGTTGGGAAGATAAAAAGTACATCAATGATCGTGTCTACGGTATGGACAAGATCAAAGAAGAGGTAATGGCGAAATGGACGCCAGACAAAGTTGAGGAAGCCTGCGGCGTGCCTGAGGCGCGGATGGCCGAGTTGACCAAAATGTTCGCGACCAACAAGCCGTCCACCATCGTCTGGTGCATGGGCCAAACTCAGCACACGATTGGCAACGCGATTGTTCGCGCGAGCTGCATCTTGCAACTGGCGCTTGGCAACATTGGCGTGTCGGGCGGCGGCGCCAACATCTTCCGTGGTCACGACAACGTTCAAGGCGCGACCGACGTCGGCCCGAACCCGGATTCACTGCCGGGATACTACGGTTTGGCGACCGGCGCATGGAAGCATTGGTCGACCGTATGGGGCGTGGACTACGAATGGCTGAAAAAGCAATTCGCTTCGCAAGTCATGATGGAAAAGCCGGGCATGACGGTGTCGCGCTGGATCGACGGCGTGCTCGATCCCAACGAGACCATTGATCAGGATTCAAACCTGAGAGCCATCGTCTTCTGGGGCCATGCACCGAACTCGCAAACACGCGGACCGGAGA
>JAYWAQ010000325.1:0-1862 GCA_043782305.1 Burkholderiales bacterium | reverse complement strand
TTATTCCGCTCTCGATTGTGTGGGTGGTCGTAGTCGGCGCATGGATGCAAACCTCGCTGTGGGTGTGGTAAGCGCAGGAGATGATGATGGAAAAAATTAAAAACTTTTTTAAAACTTTTTTGCTGTTTGAGCTGTTAAAGGGGATGGCGCTGACCGGACGCTATATGTTCGCACGCAAAATCACCGTGCAATTCCCCGAAGAAAAAACACCGCAAAGCCCACGCTTTCGCGGCCTGCATGCGCTTCGTCGCTACGAAAACGGCGAAGAACGTTGTATCGCCTGCAAGCTGTGCGAAGCCGTTTGCCCGGCAATGGCGATCACGATTGAATCGACCGTGCGTGATGACGGCTCGCGTCGCACTACACGCTACGACATTGATCTCACCAAGTGCATCTTCTGCGGCTTTTGCGAAGAGAGTTGTCCGGTGGATTCAATCGTCGAGACACGCATCCTCGAATATCACGGCGAGAAGCGCGGTGACCTGTACTACACCAAAGAAATGCTGCTCGCCGTCGGTGACCGATATGAAAAACAAATTGCGGCCGACCGAGCCGCCGATGCGAGGTTCCGCTAACGCGGTGACAGCCTATGCCTGATCTAGCCACACTCGTCTTTTACGTGTTCTCCGGCGTGCTTTTGCTGTCCGCGAGCCGCGTCATCAGCGTCAAAAATCCGGTGCATGCTGCGCTGTTTTTGGTGCTCGCATTCTTCTCGGCGTCTGCTTTGTGGATGCTGCTGAAAGCGGAATTCCTGGCCATTGCACTGGTACTTGTCTACGTGGGTGCCGTGATGGTGCTGTTCCTGTTTGTCGTGATGATGCTTGACATCAATTTCGAAGAACTACGCACTCAATTTCGCAGTTATCTGCCCGTAGGCTTGCTGGTCGGCGCTGCAATATTTGTCGAAATGGTGCTCGTGCTCAGTCTTTCGTTCAAGAAGCAGGTCGGCGCGACCGGAAGCACCAACGCGATATTGCTGGACGGTAGCAATACAAAGGCGCTGGGCATTGAGCTTTTCACCAAATACATCTACGCGGTAGAGATCGCAGGCGTTTTGTTGCTGGTCGCTATCGTCGCCGCGATTGCGCTGACATTGCGTGATCGTCGCGAAACACGCTACCAGAATCCGGGTGAGCAGGTACTGGTCAAGCGCAATGACCGGCTTCGCATCCTGAAAATGTTGAGCGAGAAACCTACGTCGGCAGAAACGCCCGCCGTAGCCGTCGCAGCGGCGGTCGTCGCGGAGGCGAAGAAATAAATGTTGCCGGTTCCTACTCTCAACAGCTATCTGATCGTTGCAGCGCTGCTGTTTACCATCAGCGTCATCGGTATCTTCCTGAATCGTCGTAACGTCATCATTTTGCTCATGGCGATTGAGCTGATGCTGCTCGCGGTCAACCTGAATTTCATCGCGTTTTCAAGCTATCTCGGTGATTTGAGCGGTCAGGTTTTTGTCTTCTTCATCCTGACCGTTGCCGCCGCCGAATCAGCGATTGGCCTCGCCATTCTCGTCGTACTTTTCCGCAACGTGGGTTCGATTGACGTGAACCAAATCGGCAAGTTGAAGGGATAAGCGAGCGACATGAAACTCTCCTATCTCATCGTCCCGTTTGCGCCACTCATTGGTGCGATCCTCGCGGGCCTGTTCGGAAAACAGATCGGTCGTAAAGGCGCGCATTGGGTCACGATTCTCGGCGTCCTGATCTCGTTCATCGCGTCGTGCGTCGTGTTCGCCGATGTACTTAAGGGCAACACGTTCAACGGGACACTCTACACATGGATGGTGTCCGGCGGCGTCAAGTTTGAAGTCGGCTTCCTGATTGACACGCTGACGGTGACGATGATGCTGGTCGTCACCTCCG
>JAYWAQ010000324.1:0-1863 GCA_043782305.1 Burkholderiales bacterium | reverse complement strand
GGGTCGCAGTGCCACGACAGGATGCGAATATCGCAATCACCGTGATCCATGCGGGAGTAATCAACGCGCTTTCCTTGCTGGCGAACGCACCTGCCCCGGCAAAAAGACTGACTAGCCACCAACGATCAAGACCATGGCTCTTGAGCGCGCCCCAGAGCGCAAGCAACACACCGAGGGTTGCCCAACCGTCAAAGCGACCAACTAGCCAGATCGCGACTTCCGGCGACCACGGAATCAGAAGGAAGACCGCAAAACCAACGGCTCCAGCGCGTGCCTTCTGTGTCATTTCACAGCAGATCAGACCCGCGACCGTTGAGCACGCGGCGTGGAGCAGCAGATTGGTAATTCGCCAGAGTCCGGCATCAGCGCCCCAAAGCTTCGCATCCAGCGCAAGGCTCGCATATGGAAGGGGCCGCCACATGGTCGAACCAGGCCACAACGGCCCGCTCACATGCAAAAAAACGTCGGCCAGCAAATTGCCTTGCTGCGCGCGCTGCGACAAATCGACCAGTAGGCCCAGATCATCGGCGAAACCAGACATTCCGAGCGCATGGCGATGTATCCAAGTAAACAGCAACAGCGCCACGGCAACGATGAGGCGCGGCAGGCTGCTGCGCTCCGATACGGTCATGCCGGAGCCGGTTTAGCCGCTTTGCTGGACAGTCGGCCCTTGATTGCCGTCAAGCCTTTGAGGATGAAGCGAATGAGCACCACGAGCGCGATGACGAAAATCACCAAGAGGATCAGGAAGATGATCGGGTTGGCGAAAGCGAGAGCCAATCCCCCGGCAACCATCGTATCTTCAGCGAGCGACAGGCCGATGTTGGTGAAGGGTTCAGGAGAGGTGTTGGCGACGGCACGCGTGCCCGCTTTGCCAAAGTGAGTGCCTGCTGTCAGTGTGCCGCCTATGATCGCGGCGGCCATGGCGACACCTTCGCCGCTGTCGCCGAGCATGCCTGCAGCCAAAGCCGCGCCGGCCGGGATGCGCAGGAAGGTGTGAACCGCGTCCCAGGCGCTGTCAAGCCACGGGATTTTGTCGGCGAAGAATTCGATGAACGTCATGAATCCAGCGGCTCCCAGAACAATCGGATTTGCGAGGAGCTTTAACGCGTCAGGTAGCGGAACATAGCCGAACTTGCCGAGTAGACCGACAACGAAAACGACGAGGTAGAGCCGCAGACCCGCACCCCACGCCATCGCGGCTGACATCGCCAGTTCGGGCAGGTGATTTTGTAGCCATCCCACGATTTCTCTCCTTATGATTTGCGCCGTTCCATGATCCGCTGGGCCCTAACGCGGGGAAACCCTTCATGGTGTACATTTTGCGGTTCTACCAAGGAGGGAAGTATGGATTACATCATTTTGGCGTTGGTCGGACTCGTGGTTGGCGCGATTGCCAAGTTTCTGGTGCCGGGTAAACAAGGCGGCGGCATTATCGTAACTGCGCTGTTGGGCGTCGTTGGCTCGCTGCTGGGCACCATTGGCGGTCAGCAGTTGGGCATCGTATCGAAGGCTGCTGGAACGCACTGGATCGCCTCGATTCTGGGTGCTATCGTCGTGGTGCTTGTTTACAGTCTTCTGACGAAAAAATCAGACACTGCCTAGATTGCAGCTTTTCGTTGAAATGACGGCAGCATCGAGGCTCGCTGACGAATAGGCTACCTATCGAGTTTATTGGTTTTAAGTCACGAGCCCTTGTGCAGCTTGGACTCTACGAAAAAGCTGATCAAACAAAAAGCACAAAAAAGCCGGGCTAGCCCGGCATTTTCACATCCGCAAAATAGAGACTATTCTGCTTTGTCCTCAACAATATTCGCGTCAGCCGAAGCTGGGCGATCCATCAGTTGCACGAGCGCCATCGGA